>JAOTTP010000009.1 GCA_029864405.1 Nitrospirota bacterium | reverse complement strand
AAGTTCGGGAGAGGTACACATTTTTCCAAAGAGTCAAAAAAGGAGAAGACCATGCCAGCCACACAGCTTCAATTCTATCAAGTGGGCTCATACCCCTATCCTTATGCGACAACCGGGACCGGCAGTGCGTTGACGGTTTGTCGGCGATACAATGATCCGTATTTGGCGTTTCTCACTCAGACCTCCTATGAGGATGAAATTGTATTCCTGTATTTGCATTTGAGTGTGGCAAAAGAGGCCGGGCGCCTTCAGACACCTCCCGGTCATGATGTCATTAGCGGGATGGACTATGCCATTTTTCGAAATATCATTTGGGCCGTGCAATCGACACAGAATCAGGACACGATCATTGGCATCGATCCGGAGACTGGGGTCGTCACGGATACGATTCTTGTTCCACCCAGAAGCGGGGCGGCTTTGGCATACAACGGTTTGTATTTTGTGCGTTCTGATGGCAACGTGCTCGAGGCGATTAGCAATTCCGGAGTTGTCATAGGAAGTGTGAATGTCCCGCTTGGATCCAGCGTGCAAGGGTTAACGGCCGCGCCCTGGTCGTATGTCGCCAGTGATACCAGTCGGAATAGGCTCCTCGTCTTGAACGTGTTTGGAAATATCATCGCGAAATGTCCGAATCCTCCTGGAGCAGCCGGCGGCATTACCGCAGTGGCATATGACAATATCTTGGACTATGACCAAATCTCACAGTTGCCCACAGAAAACGGCGCGTGGGGTGATCCTGGAACCCCTTATCATCCAGACACCCTTTGGAATCCTGCACCGTGGATGATGCGGCATAATATCTATCTAGCTAATGAATTGGACCAGACTATTTATTTTGGATATTTCTACGAGTAAGGCAGTGAGGCAACTCAGAGCAACATCCTCATTCTCCCCCTTACCGATGTTCTGCAATGAAGAAAGGGGTCAATCATGAAAATTTTCAGAAGGTGGTCCATGAAACCTGTGCTTTTGTCTTTTTTGATGTGTAGTCTGGCACTGGTGACTTCTGCCAATGCCACCCCGCCCACTCCACCAGTACAGCTTGAATTGCCTAAGGCCGAGGAGTTGGCTGTTCTGATACCAGAGAAGGGTGTGTTTGCGGTCCCCGTTCGAGTTCTGGCGCATCAGGATGTCGCGAAGCTCACGCTAATCGTCCGGACGAATAAAATGGGCATATCGGGACGGCGTGAGGACCAGGTCAAGGACTATGCGCTCAAGGGGTTAGGGAAGGGGGAAACCCAGACAGTTGAGATCAAGATTCCCCTACAAGAAAAGGATGGTCTCTATCGGATAGAAACGGCCGTCCAAATCGAGCAGAAGGGGAAAACGGGAGTGGTGAGCAAAGGAATCCTCATCCAAGTTGTCGAGAAAGGTCGGCAGCGACTCACCACGCCGGCTGAACTGCGCAGAACCCAAGTGTCACAAAAAAAACAGGCGTTCCAGGAGGCATTGGCCAGGAAACCGAAGAAACCGGATATCCGGCTCTTGATGGACAGCACAGTCCCGGTACCTGTTGAACTGACAAAACACATCAAACCGTATACCGGTCCAAAACAGAAACGAGCCGGAGGATCAGGTCCTCCATCCGCGATCAAACCCTACATCATTGAAAAAACCAAAAGTGACAAACCCAAAGATAGTCATCTATGGCAGAAGCCGGGCGTGGTTCTGGCCCAATTCGTCCCACTTATCGAGCTACGGGGAGAGGTCGTCTTTGAAGATTGGTACACAAATATCCCTTGTAATCCCGCTGATCCGGGTGATCCGTACTATCCTTGTAACCCAGGCCCTCCGAAAGTGTTGACTCCTCTCGCCAACGCCACGATTGTTATCTTCAAGGAGAATGTAGGTGGTTTTGACTTGGGGGTAGATATCACCGAAACGGATGAAAATGGTTTCTGGTCGGTCTATCTTGATCCCGCTCTCGCTGGTTCTGATTTTTATTACACCGTCAGCCTTGAAAATGTAAATTTTAATGTCCGAGATGCTGCTGGAGGTGAATATAGCTGGGTGTCAGCAAGCCGGAGCGGTACCATCATCAATTTTGGGCAAGAAACTTTCACAACGAACATCGAAGCGGCCCAGGTATTTTCCACAATCAATCGGGGCTGGAACCATATTGTGACCGAAGGGGGACAAGATCCGGGGTTCATCGCGGTCCAATATCCGGACTCTTGCCTTTTAAGCGATGGCACTCTCTCGAGTTGTTGGGATCCAAACACGGAGGTGGTCCGACTTCAAATAGAGAAGAACGATGCTCCTGATGTGATCCTACACGAGTACGGACATGCCCTCCTGCACTATGCCTTTGGATTCTCACCTGGGGGAGGCCCTCATAGTTTTTCAGACCTTGAGCAGGATTCAGGTGTGGCCTTTAATGAAGGGTGGGCGACGTCGTTTTCTCTCTCTGTCTGCCCGGATGGATTGTTTCATTGGTCTGAGTGGCCATACCAGGATCCAGCCGGCGGGTGGCCGTTGTGCGCGGTGAACTATGCCCTTGGAGAATGGATAGAGGGCTTCTCCTTCAATAATGGCCAAAACCGGAAAGGTGAGTGGCACGAGGGCCGTGTTGCAGCCGCCATTACTGATTTCTTGGATATTCCGAATGACGATAATGGGGGGAACGAGGATCAAGGCCAGAATGGTCACGAAGACGTCAATGAGAGCGATCGAATCTCGCTCGCGACGATCTACCGCGACAGCATGTGGGGTTTCAGTTTCAGCGATTTCATTAATTACTTTATCCAATTGAGGTCTGGCCTAAGCAGCACTATGCAGGTTCTTGCCGACGACATCATGACGTATAACTGGATGAGTTGGCCGATCACGGTTCCAGTTCCGGAGACGGTTTGCGTCGCTTCGAAGGTGGCCATGGCGATGAGTCCGGAGTATGCGAAAGTCTTAGATGGGCTTCGAGCCTTTCGCGACAAAGCCATGAAACCACGTATTGTGGGCCGCCACTGGATGCAGTCCTATTATAGTCATAGTCCCGAGATGGCCATGCTATTGATAGGTGATTCAGAGGTTCGCCAAGCCGGCCAGGTCGTGGTGGAGCATTTTTCACGCATTGGTCATACGCTCAAAGAGCCTCAAGGGTTGGAGCGGCTATCAACATCCCAGGAAGCGGTCCTCCCACCTCGTGTGATCGAATCGATTAAAAAAATCTCCCAAGTCATAAAAACCAAAGGAAGCGAGGAACTCAAGCAGAAACTGGTCGAGGTCCATAAGCTTCTGAAAACCTTTGATGGCCTGTCGGTGAGTCAAGCCGTTCAAAAGGTTTCCCTCATGGAAAAAGCGGGGAGAGGAAAAGAAGCACCAAGGGTTCAGCCCATGAAGTTGGCTCCAGGGAGTCAACATGTTGATTGGGACCTCATAAAAAAGCATCTGCCCAAGGGAGAATTTCCCGGCACGAGAGCAAAAAGCGCTGGCAGGCCTTCTGTTCGCTGATAGTACAGGGAGACGGGCCTGAATATTCCTATGCTTCATATGGCTTTTGGAACTCGTCCGTCGTCCCAGGTGCTCCAATCTATGGATGTGCTGCGGTGCGTAGTGTAGAGCGATCATTTCCGTTAAGTTGATTGGGAAAGTCTACGATTCATAAAACATTGGAAACCGGGAGGTCCATGATGATGAAACATGCAAGATGTCGAACTCATACCATCGTTGTATTGGTTGCAGTGCTCTGCGTACCACTTGGTGTGCATGGCCGGCCTGATAGTAATCAGGGAATGCCGATTCAGGAGGTCGGTCAATCAGGGGTATTGATTGGAGAAGACAAGAATCAGGACGCCAAGTTTTTTTCGTTCATGAATTATGAAAAGTTTCAGTGGCGTCTGTCTTCCACTCCACTCAAATATTCACGAGTTGATCGTCGGAGTGAGGTTCCGATACGGCTTGTGGCGCTTGATTCTGTTGATGGGCCACCGCCTTGTGGGGCGGATGGCTCTTGTAACATGAACGCTTGCTCTGCAGATCCGGATTGTCCCGCCGGCCTTCCCCAGCAGGAGAGTGATAGCGAGCCCTACGAACCTCCGCATAATGAAAAAGGCATTGGGGGGTCAGTTTGGCTGACTACAGGTCTTAACGGATTTGAGGGTGGGCATTCCTGTGATTTTGACAAAGGCACTTGCAACATCAAAGTGACATGGAGTGTGCAGCCCGATAAGTATGATAAGTGGAAAATCTGTTGGAAGGACTGGGGTGATACCTTTACCAACGCGTGTGACGTGAACCAAAAAATCCGGAAATTTGAAAACAATTATTATGTCATTCCTGATTTAAAGGAAGATCATCACTATCGTATTCGGCTCGAAGGTCGAAAGGATTCAAATGATAAGTGGAAATGCCTTGCCAAGGCGCGATTGCGAAATGTTCACTTGAATGGGACGAATATAGGAGGGGTTGTGCCATGCATTGTGCCGTAATTTTGCCATTGGGTAGGTAGGGTTTTGCCTCGGGAAAATTTTGGGGCATGGAACCTGGTAGAACTATTTTCCTGTACCATCGCGTCTACGGACTTTAGAGGGCAGGGTAGTCTCTCTCGTCAATCCGATAAGACCTCAGGTGTGGTATATGGCCAGGTTCGAAAATATTTTTCCTGGAAGGACGGAGGAGGCATTCACAGATGGAGAAGTCCGTGGTATTCTTTCCTCGATCGAATTGAAGAGGAAATTTCAGATTGAATTGTGGTCTCGTTAGGGCTTTTTATAGAATAAGTTCTTGGCAGAAAGTCTGTCTTGTAACCCCTGTCTAGGGAATTAAGGAACTTCCATCCCGCGAACTTTTTTTCTCTTACTTGGCCGAGAGGACACCCGGGCATCCGGTTTCACCCACCGAATCAGGCAGCGAGCTGATGCTCGCCTCCTTCTTTCATTAATTGTGCGTTTTTCAACGTATCACCCGCAGCCCGTTAGAAGACATCTTTGGCATCATGGGGCATTCCAGGCTGGGGATTATCCATTGTATTTTTCCGTTTTTTCCCAAGGGAATGGTCTCACGGCCATCGGAGCGGACACGCTGAGCGCCAGTCATCCGGGAGGCGGGCTTCAGGCACATACATGGTTTGAAAATGACCTCAAGATGTTAGGGATATTGAGCCGATGTATCAGATGGCTGTCGGGCTTGAGGCTTCGTGTGTGTAAACACCTTTAATCACCATTGTCACAGGAGTGGAATGTGCAGACCAGTTACGTCAATTCCGGGTTCGAAAGTGAGGGAGTGTCTGTTCTCGAATGTTCTCCATCGCTTCGCCATGATTTGTCACGGGCTGATTGCCGTAGTCTGAGCCCAAAGCTCGAGCAGTTCCTGGCCAGTCGTCCAGAAACACCATTTTTAGCCCTTGATCTTGAGCAAGTCCGAAACAAGTTTCTAGAGCTGCAGAGGGAATTTCCCCAGGCAGCCATTCATTATGCGGTGAAAGCCAATCCCTCCCCGGAAATTATTCAACTGTTAGCAACGTTGGGCTCACGCTTTGATATTGCGAGCCGCTATGAACTTGATTTGTGTTTATCCCAAGGTGTACCGGCCGCCTGGGTGTCGTATGGCAACACGGTCAAAAAGGACCTAGATATTGCGTATGCCTTTGGCTGTGGGGTCCGGTTCTTTGCCTTTGACAGTGAGGCCGAACTCGAAAAATTGGGAAGGCATGCACCGGGTGCCGGCGTGCACTGTCGATTGCTGAGCCAGGGGAAAAGCGCGGATTGGCCTCTTTCTAGGAAATTCGGCTGTGACCTGGTCATGGCCTATGAACTGCTTCTGAAAAGTTGTGATTTGGGATTGAACCCCTTGGGAGTTTCGTTCCACGTGGGGTCTCAACAAACTGATCCGCAGCAATGGGTTGAGCCCATGCAGCAGGCGGCGGAATTGTACCGCCAATTGAGGAGACAGGGCATTGAATTGGAATGGATTAATATTGGCGGAGGACTCCCGGCAACCTACCAGGCGACCCTTCCGCCCTTTTCGCATTACGCCCAAACCATTCAACGGGCCCTACAGCAATCCTTTGGTGCCACACCCCCTCACATGATGATTGAACCCGGTCGGTTTCTGGTGGCGGATGCGGGAGTGATCCAGAGCGAGGTGATCCTCGTGGCTCACAAATCCCGGGAAGATGTCCGGCGGTGGGTGTATCTGGATATCGGCAAGTTTGGCGGTTTGGCTGAAACCATGGATGAATGTATTAAGTATCGCCTACGCACCCACCGTGATGGTCCAACGGGATCTGTGATATTGGCGGGCCCCACCTGCGACAGCGCGGACGTGTTATATGAAAAAACGTCCTATGAGTTGCCCCTGGATTTGGCTATCGGTGATCGAATCGAGATTTTAAGTGCCGGCGCCTATACCAGCAGTTATGCGTCTGTGGGATTTAACGGGTTTCCTCCCTTGCGGACCTACTGTCTCTAACGGATTGTCGAGTCATCGCAGGGCCCTCACTGCGCTCGTCATCGGGGTGTGCAGGCCGTTGATTTATTTCCCTGGGGTTTTTACAGTCTTTTCCTGACACAGATATCGCCGCAGGGCGGGTTCGTCGATATCCAAGGACTGACAGGCCTGGACCCCAGCCTTCTCGGTGAACCAGATAGACTACATCGGTTTTAGGCAAAGAGGAGAGAAGAAATTGTATTAAGCGTTCCTTTTTCAATCCCGTCGAGGAAGGGTACTAGGGTTTTTTCTCGGAACAACTAGGAATTTCCCTAGTTGTGCATCAGATGGGAACTCTTATTTACTGTTTGAAAGAGCCCTGAAATATTGGTGGGAGAATCATCTATATGATAGGGAAAATGGATAGAAACCAGGGAGGGTTCTATGACAGAGGAACGTTGGTCGAAGGCCATGTGGGAGGAGTTTTTGAGCAGGATTTTTTGCGGGGATCATGTCTCGTTTGTTCCCCATAAAATCTTTCGCTGGGATGAAAATGGAGTCTATCGGGATAGTTTTTTCCCTGTTCCCTGTCCCCACCTTTTAGGTGGAGAGCATCTGATTGGGCGGACCATCAATGAGGTCTTACCTAAAGATTCAGCCCAAAGTTTGAAAAAAGCTCTGACCAAAACCCTGAAAACTCAACGGCCACAAGACCTCCAATTGGTTTTTCCTACATTGGGAAAGACGGTTGTTGCGGTTGTCCGCCTGTTTCCTTATGACTCTGATGCATTGGGCTTCATTACTGATCATTACCTGGATGGTTGTCCCGTGGTTTTGCCTTCCCCTCAGGATCCCTCTTTGGCCTTCCTCAAAAAATCCTCGACCTTTACCATGTAATTCGTGTGGGAGGGTTCTTCTGAAAATTTCTCCCGATGATCGGGTTGCCAAGTGGTGGGAATTTTCTGCGGTGGTGTTGACAGGGCTGCTGCATCTTGTGTTCAAGAGTCTTGATGCAAAGGGACTCTTCATAGCCTTAGCCAGCATCAGTTGGATGAGCTATGTTGTCTGGCAGGTTCGGCGAAATCCGACGAGGTGGAAGAGGTGGGGATTTCGCACCGACAACCTTCGACAAGCCTTTATTGGGCCATCGGTGTTATTTGCTGGGTCGGGGTTAGCCATGGCCTGGTATGGCATGATGACTGGACGAGTGCTCTGGCAAGGCCACATGCTGTTTCTGTTGTTCCTGTATCCTTTGTGGGGAATCCTCCAACAGTTTCTTGTGCAGTCCCTGGGTGTCGATAACCTCATGAAACTCTTTCCCCAACTTGGCCTGTTGTTGGCCATTCCCGTTGGGGTGATGCTATTTGCCGTAGTCCATTTCCCCGATTGGTGGCTGATGCTAGCCACGGGTCTTCTGGCGTGCTTTTTTATTCCGTTGTATATCCGCGATCGGAATCTCTGGCCGCTGGGTCTTTATCATGGATGGCTGGGCACGTTCTTTTATCTCTGGGTGCTTGGTCGTGACCCCTGGGTTTCCGTCTTCGGGAAATAACCAAGCGACCTACTTGACGAGTTTGATGGGTGCGGAGTAGAAAAAGGACCATCATTGTCGATGTGAAGGGAGAGGTGTGACTATGGAAAATAATCCGCTCGTGATTTCTGATCAAGAACGGTTGCTGCTCTTGTATGAGCGGTTTCGGGATGTGTGTTTGGTGGAAAAGGAAGTGTGGACGGAAATCTATATGCCCCGGCAAACGGAGAAGGGCATGGTGCTCACCAATCAACACGAATGCTATGAAGTGATGATTGACGATCAAGAGGTGGAAGATGCGCTGGAGGCCAATATTCCATTAGGATCGAAGGCGCTGGGCGCGGCGATTCAGGAGTATAAGGATCATATTTCGTTTCGAAAGAAATAACGGTTCATTTGTAAAAATCTGACCTTCATGTGTCCGACAGTGTCAGCTCAATAGTGAACTTGTTTCTTTTTGATAATGGAAGACTTTCCGCTGTCCCTTCAGATAAAACCGGGATCTCTCTTTCTCGTCATTCCCGACATTTTTTATCGGGAATCCATCTTGGTTTCGTTCGGATGGATCCCCGCTACCAACTTGCGGGGATGACGACTGGTATTCTCCGGGGTAGCCCCCATGCTCAATTCTATTGACCAATATGAACTCATTCTGATTTCTCTCCGAAATTTAAAATTCCATCTCTCTTCCTGCCGTGATGGCGGTATCCTGCAGGGCGCGACCGTTTAACCCCGCCTTCTTTCAGATCACTAAAACGAACGTGGAAGCCCCGCTCTTTGAGCGGGGAGGAAACGTTCAGTCGGCCGGAGGCCGATCCAGGTTGTGATCGCATGGGCGCATATCGGCTAAACGAACCAACCTTGCGGTTTATGACACGCATACCACTTGGTCTAGGCTCCGAAATATCGGAGGCGGATTGTTCGAGGGAATATCCGGCGACGTCTTGTGCAGGTGTTTCGCTAGATGAAGTTGTTTTAAGGGATTTGGAAAGCCCCGCCCTTTGGGCGGGGAACTTTACTTAAATTTGAAGTTTGGAAAATATTTGAGTTGTTTCCCCCTTTGCGTGTTGGGCAAAGGGGGAAAAGCAATGGGCATGAAGCTAAAACGAAGGGCGCGTTTAAGCCCTGGAAGGTCCATTGATGGGGGAAGCGTCGGTTATGGTGCGGCAATCGCTTCTTTTGCGGGAGCTGCTGCTTTTGCGGGAGCGGGAGCCGGTACTTTTTTGGCTTTTTCGGTATCCTGATAGGCTTTGTCTTGCGCCATCCAATCATGTCTGAGTTTTTCTGAAATGACTTTGGTGTTTTCTAGCATTTCCGGGATCTTGGATAGAGTCTTGTCATGGGCTTCCATGGCAAAGCCTATGTTCTTCGAGCTGTATTGATCGAATTGCACACGAATGATCTCCACATTCGGGAGAATTTCTGAAAATCGTGCGGTATAACTCTTTCCCTTCGCCGTTAAGGTTTTTCCATCTTCTTCGACCAAAGCCACGGTGCCGGCCGGTACATCCTTCCCCGTAAATTTATGCAACTGTCCAAAATCTCCAATGGCATAGCGTGTGATTTCGGTTCCCATGTGACCCACCCCTTGTTGTGTGTTGATAGATGATAACCTCGGACTAGACAGACGGGACGTGCGTATATTTGGAGTCGCGGTCCAGACAAATACACCATACATCCCGGTATGTCTCGAATGGTTTTATTATGAAGGCTCTAGGGCTGGAGAGCAATGGGCCAGAGATCAAAAAGGTGCCTTGAGCATCCCGTCAAGGGCGTTCGCGCCAGGAGGCAAACAGAGTTAAGAAGATGCCTTGAGGGGTGACTCGCAGAGTGTGTTGATGTCGGACCACTCAGCTTGAAACGGGAAGGCTTGATAGGTCGTGGAGGCTGGTGGCAGCAACGCCTTCAGGTGTGCAAGGCGGTCTTGGGTCGCCGGATGGGTGGAAAGGTAGCGAAGGACGCCGTCCGCGGGTTGTTCTTTGCCAAGCTTGGCGAAAAAGGTGAGCATCCCCTCGGGGTTGATCCCCGCCCGTTGTAATAACTGGAATCCCTGTTCATCGGCTTGGTCCTCGGCATCACGGCTATAGGACAGGGTCTGAAGGGTTTGGGCGGCTTGGAGGGCATACGATACCATGCCGCTGGCGTCTCCGGTGAGGGCGGCGATAACGAAGGCCATCGACACATGCCGCACGATAAGGTGCATGGTGTGTTGAAGCAGTACGTGTTGAATTTCATGAGCCAGGACTCCTGCGAATTCTTCGGGCGAAGCGGTGTCTTGCAGGAGACCACGAAAGACCAGCACATACCCGCCTGGGGCGGCCATGGCGTTGACGACGGAGCTATCCACCACGGTCACCTGAAATCGATAGGGGAGTGTGTCGATGGGATCGGTCAGGGCCGTCATAATGGATTCGACCGCGTGGATCAGTTTCGGGTTGTTGCAGACAGGTGTTCCGGTCGTGACTTCTTGTTGGATGAATTGCCCCAGCTGGATTTCCCAGGAAAGAGGAATGGCGGAGGTGATTGGCCGAGCCAACCAGGGAATCCCCCAGGTGAAGATGCCATAAATGATTGGGATGCTGGCGAGTGCGGCGAGCACCGTCCAATACACACGTGTGCGTCGCGTGCCGGGATGATGAAAATGGCCGGCGTGCGATCCCTCTTGTTCATGAATCGCGAGCAGAATATTGGCGCTGGGGATGACCAGTGTTTCTCCAATCCCTGTTCCCCGCTCGAATCGGACTTCTTCTCCAGAATAGCGTCCCTGGGTCTGTCGAAGTTCTTGGTAGGGCCAAATCCTGGTTGTGCCGTCAGCAAAGTGGAGGTTCAGGCTGACAGCTTCAACGGTAAGGGTCACATGTTGTGGAATCAACGATTGTCCGTCGTAATACGACCCTTTCCATTCCGTGGGGTGTGCCATGCTCGAGGTGTTTCAGCTTGAGGAAGACATGATTCGTCGATGGATGGAGAGGTGAATGCCGGGGGAAGATCGAATATGCACACGCAAGTCGGCCAAATTAGCCTAAATCAAAACCCGCG
The DNA here is from genome assembly GCA_029864405.1 of Nitrospirota bacterium. Lineage (GTDB taxonomy): Bacteria > Nitrospirota > Nitrospiria > Nitrospirales > UBA8639 > Nitrospira_E. The sequence continues at coordinate 46,199 of JAOTTP010000009.1, read as the reverse complement.
TCAAAGTATCCCGCAAGCTCTTCTCCGGTGGGCGACGCATCCAAGGCTTCCTGTTCGATGCGTTGAAAATCCAAAGGGCCTTGAAGGCTCAGATGATAATACAGAAATTGGAGGTTCCGAACCTGAACCCACGGCCAGGCGAGTCCAAACGTGAGAATGAGCATGAGAAAGTTCGTGATCCGCAACTCCATTAAATTCCAGGTGGAGGCAGAAAACTGAAAATGCGCGTCTCCAAAATCTGAATGATTCCATTGGTAGCGTTGCTTGGCTACCTGAAGGTAAAACCAGGGGAGGAGCAACGTGAGTAATCCTGTGAGGAACACGGAATTGAAGAATATGCCTTGCCACTCATCAGGTGGCCATCGGGTGATGCTCGAGAGGGCTTCAGGTCCGGTGCTGATCCCGATGAGTGTGACCACAATCAGCACAGTGAAGGCCAGGGCCTTCGCGTAGATTCCCAAGAGCCCGCTTCCCGTTCCTGTATAGGTGAAAGGACGATTACCGAAGTAGCTATGGGCGACGAGGAATTTTCGTCTGGCATTTTCGAAAAACGGGTAATAGACGCCGGCGGTCAATAATGTCAGGACGGTTCCGAGGACCCATATTTTCATATACGCTTTCACGTGCCCCCGGAAAGAAAAACGAATCGTACCCAGGGAGGTTCGGCTCAACCGGTAACGCTGCGATCCGACCACGGCGATAGGAATGAAGCACAAAGCCATGGTCCCTGCCAGGACATTGGGAATCCAAGTCGGAATCTGATCCCATATGAGGGGAACGAGACTCAGAAAGGCATAGGGAAGTCCAAAAACCAAAAAAGCTTTCGACCATCCCTTCAGTAATTCTTGAGGGGTTCCGTGATAGGAAAAGCGAGCTTTAGCAAAACTGGTTTGACTGCTCAGAAACTGGCGAATACGTACTCGCCCCCAGAATGAATACAGGCCAAGAGTCAGTAATGTGAAAAAGGTATTGACGATGAAAATGCCAAAGAGCGTTCGCCCACGCCCCCAAAAAATAGGATGGTGGATGGAAGACAGGTCGGAATCGTACGGCTCGTTGACTATGTTGGAAGGGGGAATTGAGTCAAGGGACTCGGTCGGTTCTCTCTGATCAGAGCCCAAAGTCGCTAAATCGGAGCCACGTTCAGCGGATGAGCCTGTCCCGTTTGTGGTCAACGGATCCTGAGATTCTGACGGAGTCGAGGAAAGGTCTGTGGCGAGTGGTGCTTCATGGGAGTTGCTCACGGTTTCCTGTTGTGGTGAATGAAGCGCGGCTCCACATTGCGAACAGGTCTCCGCACCATTTCCGACCGACCCGCATTGCGTACAAATCAGAGCGGGCGTCAATTCCATCGATCAGGCGTCCCCTTGTCGGTCCTGCTCATCAGTGGCGGTCTCTCGGGTAAAGGGTTTCACGTATCTGGCTCTATCGGTCTTGTCTGATACAATCCTAAGAATCATTTCCGAGCCAATTAACGTAGGGAGGCAAGGGAGCATTCATGCAGAAGAGTATAGTCAAAATGATCCTGATCGTCATAAGTGTCGTGGCTGCGGTGGGTTGTGCAGACCTCTCCCATCAGATTCCTCAAGGTGAGGAGAGTGTCCAGGAATCGTCTTATAGGCCTCGACAACTTCAGGATCTTGCCGGGACCTGGGAGTATGAAGACAAAACCGGGGCCAATATCATCATGTTAAATGATGAGGGGAAAGGACCCTATGAGTGGGAGGGTGGCTGGTTTGAAACCCAGGAACTGAAGGAAGGGGTGTGGAAGGGCATATGGCTTCAGGCCGGCAATGATCGGGAAGGAGGGTTTGAGTTGAAGTGGTCAGATGATTCCCCCGTGGCTCGGGGACGTTGGTGGTACACCCGCATTGGCAAGGATCACAACCCTCTTGAACCTGGAGGTACTTTTACCATGCAACCAACTTCCTCTCTCCGTATTTCCGTGAAATAATCTCATGTCTTTTACACCTTTCTGGTGAAGGCCTCACCTCCTTATAAAAAATATTCGGGTTTTGAATGATGTGTCATGGTATGGCATAGAGATTGCTGCGCTTATGCATTGGGCCGGTCTGAAAATCTTTACCCCTCTATTTTCTTTTTGAGGAGCATCCTCATATGTCCCAATGCTTAAAGCGTAAGCCGGTTAGATGTTTTCAAGGTGTTTGTATATTACTCATTGTTGGATTCCAGATTTTTCCTTTCCCCGTCTTCCCAGCCGAGCTTGAGATAAATCGATTTTCCCAGGAAGGTCCTAGCCCTCTTTCAACGAACTTACCGAACGGTGCCTCTCTAACCCACGGAGGGTTGCCGGAAAATATTTTTATCGATAGCGATGGAAATATTATTCAAGAATTACCACATGGGCAAAAGCAGATAGTCGGACAAGCAATTTCAAGAATGTCGGGAAAGGCGAGCTCCATTGTCACAATGGGTGGAAACTTGGATGCAACTCAACCGGTGGTGAGCCCATTTTCAATTTCCTCCCTTTTGGCGGATCCTTATGGTGCGGGCACTACTCAGTTTTCAACTAGTTTTCAGGTGTTTGATTCTCTCGGGGTTCGTCATGACTTTATGATTACATGGACCAAAATTTCGGGAAATACCTGGCAATATTACGGTCTTGCCAGGGCTTCTGAAGTGATGGTCACCGCAGGAAACAGTGATCCCAGCACAGGATATGCATTGGTATTACAAGGCAAGCTTGGGTTTAACACGAGTGGATTTTTAGATACGGAGAGTGTTCCCCAATATTTTAATTCCAGTGGTAACGGAGTCGATTTTAATAACGGTTCCGAAAATGGGCAAATGTTGAAAATGGACTTCGGAACGAGTCTCACCACTGATGGTGGTACCGGAGGCGACGGGATGTTGCAGCAAGGATCCCAATCCAATTTGCTCACGCTGTCTCAGGATGGATTTTTTCCGGGCATCCTTTCAGGAATAACGATAACTGAGAGTAGGGACATTCTCGGCTATTATGACAATGGACAGACAAAGGTATTTGGTCAGATGCTTCCAACGCTCACCCAACATCCGGACCCGAAGCCGAACAAGCATGATCGAGGGGATAGGAAACGCACAGAGGAAACTACCTCACATCCTGCAGGAGGTATTCCCGCTACGATGAACGCGGTGCAAAGTGGGGTTTGGACTGTGGGACAATTTGGCACATGGCATGTCAATGTTGGCAACGACTTTGAGCATCCTGTGCCGGTACAAGATATTTCCCTAACGACCAAGAAGCCGTGGGCTTATACTCAATCCTTTCAATTTCAGCATGATGGTTATTCCGCAGAGGATTTAGTGTTGACCGTTCCACCGGGGAGTCGGCTCTTCATCCATCATGTATCATTGCAAAGTACTTCTTTGGATCTTTTACCGGACATAAAAGATCCACAGGTTATTGTCTCCGTGCACACGATGTTGCAAGATTCTCCAGTTATCTATCAACTGGGGCTTTCGGACGTTTTTCGAATGGATAAGGGAGATGTTCACCAAGTTCGTCATATCCTGAGCAAGCCAGTTGGCTTATATGCCGATACCAACACCCGAGTTCGTGTGGTCGTCGAGCGTAATTATGAAGGGAAACAACAGGAAGGAATAGTGAGCTTAACTGGCTATCTGGAGCATATCCCTTGATATTGCACGAGTTCTGTCTCCCGCTCTTCGGATCAAAAATACAACTAGCGCAAGGTAGAGGATTTGTGAATATGTTGTAGAGAGTAGGATACGGTAAAAATTAAACTTAAATAACCCGAGCAAATTTAAGCATTTCTTTTTTTAATACCCATCAATTTGCACCACTCGCTTTTGATCTTCCAGATAAACTCCAGAATAAGCCTGGTTAGCCCAACACGGGTTTCTTCTCACTCTCTGTAGGTCGGTTGTAGCGAGGGCCATTTCCTCTCTCCCTGATCTCTTTTGGCTTGAGCAGGACAGCGTCTAAGGCTTCTTCAATCGTTTCCACGAATACGACAGACAATTCGGATCGTACCGCTTCAGGCACATCTTTCAGATCTTTCTCGTTGGCTTTCGGAAGGACAATGCGGCGCAACCCGACTCTGTGAGCCGCCAGGATCTTTTCTTTAATACCTCCAACAGGCAAGACCAATCCGGTTAAACTAATCTCTCCGGTCATCGCGGTATCGTTCATCACCGGGATTTTCAGTAAGAGTGAAGCCAGCGCACTGGCCATCGTCACTCCGGCGGAGGGTCCATCTTTTGGAATGGCGCCTTCGGGCACATGAATGTGCATCCCACTCTGCTTAAACACGGAAACATCTAATCCCAGTGATTCAGCCCGCGACCAGAGATAGCTTCGAGCCGCTTGGGCTGACTCCTGCATGACATCGCCAATGTGACCCGTAATCGTGAGGTCGCTGCCTCCCGGGAGAAGGGCGCTTTCGACGTACAGGACATCCCCGCCGGTTTCTGTCCAGGCCAATCCGGTGGCCACACCCAGGGGCAACGTTTTCCTGGCTTCCTCAGGCATAAACCGTTCGATGCCCAACCATTCCGGAAGATCCTGTTGAGTAATCGTGAGAGATTCCTCGGGCTGGTCCGGTGGATGTTCCGCCAGCCGAAGCGCCACTTTGCGAGTGAGCCGTCCCAGCATCTGTTCTAATTGGCGAACACCGGCTTCACGGGTATACCGTTTAATGATATGGGGAATCACCTGGTCCTCTAACGTCAGAGGTTTGGACTCCAGCCCGGCTTCTTTCAAGCGACGTGGCCACAAATAGCGAATGGCAATTTCCAATTTTTCCTGATGACTGTACCCTCCCAGACGAATGATCTCCATGCGGTCCAAGAGTGGACGGGAGATGGTGTCCAGGGAATTGGCCGTGGTGATGAACATCACTTTGGATAGATCAAACGGCAAATCTAAATAATTGTCCCGGAACGTATGGTTCTGCTCCGGGTCAAGAATTTCTAACAGGGCCGACGCGGGATCTCCTCGAAAATCCTGTCCGACCTTATCGACCTCATCTAGCATCAGTACCGGATTTTTTGCTCCAGCACGTCGCAGAGCTTGAATCAGACGGCCTGGCATCGCGCCAACATACGTTCGGCGATGTCCACGCAACTCGGCTTCATCATGGAGACCGCCTAAACTCAGACGTTCAAACTTTCTCTCCAGGGCGCGGGCAATGGATTGCCCTAAGCTGGTTTTTCCCACTCCCGGAGGGCCCACCAAGCACAGGATGGGAGCCTTCGCAGACGGATTTAACTTCAATACGGCCAAGTGCTCAAGGATGCGTTCTTTGACATCCTGGATGCCGTAATGATCTTCATCTAATACCGTCCGAACATGGGTCAAATCCAGGTGGTCTTCTGTGAGTGTGTTCCAGGGCAATTCCAGAACCAACTCCAAATAGCTGCGAATAACTTGGTGATCCGGAGAGGCGGGAGGCAACTTGACCAGACGCTTCAGTTCTCTCGTGGCTTCGGTTTTCACGACTTCAGGAAGATCGGCCTTCTCGATGCGAGTCTTCAACTCGCCCACCTCGCCTTCTTCGGGTAGGGTCTCCAACTCGCCGATTTCTTGTTGAATTTCTTTCAACTGTTGGCGCAGGAAATATTCCCGTTGGGATTTTCCAATTTCCGCTTGGGCCTGGCTCGCGATTTCATGGCGAATTTTGAGGATATGGAGTTCATGCGCCAACGCGCCGTACACCTGACGAAGTACTTCCTTGGCATCGGATTGTTCCAGGAGCCCTTGCAATCGTTCCACATTGAGGTTGAGGAGCGACACGAGCCGATAGGCGACCGAAAGGGGATTTTTTTCTGCTCGAAGCACCGCCACCAATTCCACGACGCCCTGGGTCGTCAATAATTCCGGTAATTGGCCAATGAGTTCCAATAACTCACGATGCAAGGCTTCCAGCTCCATGTCGGATTCCAGAGAGAGAGCCAGTGGCCGAGACCGAACGATTATATGGGGTTCGGCTTGTTCCATCTTGAGCAGGACGACGCGTTCGATGCCCTGTGCGAGGACCTGGAGATGGCCGTCAGGGGTTTTGCCCATTTGTTTGATGACGGCTTTCGTGCCAATGAGATACACGTCATCGAACCCGGGTTCCTCCTTTTCAGAGTCACGCTGAGTGGCGAACACTAACGCTTTGTCTTCCGAGTTCATCGCCGCTTCCACCGCCGCGATCGATCGGGGGCGGCCAATTGTGAAGGGGACAAGGGTATCGGGAAACAATACCGTTCGTTTGACAGGGACAAGCGGCAAGGAAACAATGAGCTCGTTTTCGGGTACTGGGGGAATATCCATCGTGGTCGTAAGCGTCCTTCAGGAATATAGCAACATTATACTTTTTCTTCTCAACAAAGATACGCATCTTTTCCGTTGAGTCAACTTGCTTGGGCACAGACTACCGGTAGTGAAATGCGGGCGGGGTGAAAAAGCCTTATATAATCCTCTGGAGTAATTTGTGGTCACGTTCTGTTCTTTATTCATGATCATGATGAAAGCGGTTTGCGGGGGGGACAATTTTGGAATGTTCACAGGTCTCGTGCGAGAGACGCCGTGGCCCAGGTTTCACCGGTTGATTGACAGGTTCCTGACGAGATTTTATCATGGTAAGTGAATACTCACTTTACTGGTCATCTGCCATGCCACCTTCACAGAAACGGATACCCGGTCAAGTCCGAAAGGCCACGATCATACGGTCCGCAGCTTCGTTGTTTGCTGAAAAAGGGTTTAGCGGGACGAAGACGCGAGAAATTGCGGCAAGGGCGGGTGTGAGTGAAGCCCTCATTTTTAAACATTTCCCCAGTAAAGAGGATTTATATGCCGCGATTCTTGCGGAGGAATCTCCTGTTCCCGCGTTACTCTATAGCGTGAAAAACCTGGCCGACAAAAGACAAGATGCGGAGGTCTTTCAGGTCATTGCAAACACCATCGTGGGGGGAGCTCCTGACCAGGAATTGATCCGCTTGATCTTTTTCAGCGCCTTAGAAGGCCATGAATTATCGGATATGTTTTTGCAGAATCATATCCGAGTGTTTTACGATTTTTTGGCCGGGTATATTCAGCAGCGCATAGATGAAGGCGCTTTTCAACCCGTTCAGCCTCTCATCGCCGCACGCGCCTTTATGGGCATGCTCATTTATCATCGGCTGTTGACGGTCTTATTTCATGCCCAGCTCCCTCAGACAGCTGAAGACATTTCCCGGACATTTGTAAACATCATGATGAACGGACTCAAAATCCCTTCACTCAAAAGGCAGGCTCGCATGTCAGGTCAAACAAGAAAACCTCGGAAGCGGACGGCACGCAAATCATGAACTACGTCGCGCTGAAAATGTTGTTTGGGGATCGAGCCAAATACCTCATGCTGCTGGCCGGGCTCACGTTTTCCACGATGCTCATTGTTCAGCAGGGATCTATCTTCTGGGGGCTGATGACCTGGTCGCAGTCAGGGATTACCAACGTGAATGCGCCTGTGTGGGTCACCGATTCCAATATCAATCAAGTCGAAGAGATTAAACCGCTGGCCGATACGACGGTGAACGTCGTTCGAAGTGTCTCCGGGGTGGAGTGGGCGGTTCCTCTCTACAAGGGTGTCCAACGTGCCCGGCTGCGGGATGGGAATTATGAACAAATTGCGTTAGTCGGGATTGAAGCCAGTACGTTGATCGGCCGGCCGGGTAGGGTGTTGGAGGGAAAGATTGAAGACCTGCGGTCTCCTGAAGCCGTTGCGATTGATCAATTAGGGGTGGAACGGTTAGGCGGGCCCGAGAACATTCATCTCGGGACCACGTTTGAAATCAATGATCATCGTGTCAGAGTCGTAGCAATCGTCAAGACCCAAAAAAGTTTTCAGAATTTCCCGTTTGTCTACACCACCTATGAACGCGCCTTGAGTGTGACACCCCAAGAACGGCGAAAATTGTCGTATGTGCTCGCCAGTCCGGTGAGTGGAGTCAGTCCCGAAGAGTTAGCTAGGCGAATCCATGAAGAAACGGGATTGGGGGCCTTTACCGAGGAACAGTTCGGATGGAAAACGGTTCAATGGATTTTAAAAAACACGGGTATTGGGGTGAATTTTGGGACCACCGTCTTATTGGGGTTTATTGTGGGGATGGCGATTTCCGGACAGACCTTTTACCTGTTTACGGTGGAAAATCTGCCGCAGTTTGGCGCGCTCAAAGCGATTGGAGCCAGCACGGGTATGCTGGCACGCATGATCCTCCTGCAAAGTTTTACGGTCGGAACCATCGGGTATGGAGTGGGTGTGGGCTTAGCCACGCTGTTTGGATTGACGGCAGGCAGCGGGGGACGATTGCCGTTTAAAGAAACATGGCCGCTTCTCGTGGGAGTGGCCGTGGCGCTCTTGTTGATCTGTACGGTATCGAGCGCGATTAGCATTCGAAAATTAGCCAAACTTGAACCGGCCATTGTGTTTCGTGGGTAGCGCCGTGAGTCAGAACCCTGCAGCGACTCTCGACAACGAATCGACCCCCTGGCTCGTACAAGCCAGAGGGTTGATGAAATCGTTTGGGGAAGGAGACACGAGAATTCCCGTCTTGAAGGGAGTTGATCTCGATGTGGCCCGTGGGGAAGTCTTGTTGCTGGTGGGGCCGTCGGGCAGCGGGAAAACGACCCTCTTGTCCGTGATTGCAGGCATTTTAGAAAGTGATGAGGGAGAGGTGAGAATTTTAGGCGAATCTATTCTGGAATTGTCCCAGTCTGAAAAAACGAAATTCCGTCGGGATCATCTGGGATTTATTTTCCAGCAATATCATTTATTGCCGACCCTCACGGCGGTTGAAAATGCGGCCGTGCCCTTATTGATTCGCGGGGTACCCAAACACGACGCCTTTGCTCAAGCGGAGGCGGTCCTCGCGAGTATGGGTATGGGAGAACGGTTGAGCGCGTTGCCAAACAGACTCTCGGGAGGCGAGCAGCAGCGGGTGGCGATTGCCCGGGCCTTGGTAGGTGATCCTCAGTTGCTCCTGTGTGACGAACCCACGGCGAACCTGGATGGTGAAACGGGACACCGCATTGTGCAGCAATTGCATGATATCGGGAAGCAGCCTGATCGGGGGGTGATTATTGTGACGCATGATACCCGGATTTTTGAATTTGGCGATCGCATTATCCATATGGAAGATGGCCGCGTGGATCAGATTCAACATGGGCAGGAGGCACCAGTTTAAATGGTACTGCGGCGTTTGAGTTTTTGGCTGGCATTGGCGGGCATCATTTTGACGATTGCGACGTTATGGGGCGCCAATAAGAAAGTGGCTCCGCCTCCACCGATGGAAACGCCTCCTCAGAATCCGTATCAAGTCACGGTGGCCGCGGCAGGCATTATTGAAGCGGTGAATGAAAATGTCCGGATCGCGCCTCCGGTCTCGGGTCTCGTGACGAAGGTGTATGTCACGGTGGCGGATCATGTCGAACAAGGCGATCCCCTGTTTCAGTTGGATGACCGGGAGTTACGGGCACAATTGCGAACGAAGACTGATTCGCTCCCGTCCGCGGCGGCGCGGATCGCCGAGCAGGAGATCCGCCTTCGGGATGTCCAAGACCAATTGAAACGGCTTCAGTCGGTCACGGACCGTCGGGCGGTCAGTGAAGATGATGTGCAACGAAAGTGGCATGAGGCTGAAGGGGCCAAGCGGGCCTTGATTCGGGCAAGGGCTGATCTCCATTTGGCCCGATCGGAACGCGATGAAGTGCAAGCTCTGTTAAACCGTCTCACCGTTCGGGCACCGCGGTCGGCGACGATTCTTCAGGTCAACGTTCGGGCGGGTGAATATGCCATGGTGAATGCCATAGAGCCGCTCATCTTATTGGGGGATACGGAGACCTTGCAGGTGCGGGCGGATATCGATGAGGTCAACGCGCCGTTGGTGGTACCGGGTAGTCCTGCCGTGGCCTATTTGAAAGGCTTTACCAACAAAGCTATTGCTCTCCAGTTTGATCGGATCGAACCCTACATTGTGCCCAAACGTTCCCTGACCGGGGACAATCGGGAGCGGGTGGATACCCGGGTGCTTCAGGTGATTTATCGATTTGAAAGGCCCACCTTCCCGATCTATGTCGGCCAGCAAGTCGATGTCTATATCGAACGGGCGGATCATCCTCTACCGAATCCGGAAAATGGGCCTCCGGATTTAGCCATCCAACAGTCAACACATTCTCCCACCAACTCGCCAGAGGGGGAAAAGAGGGAGAGTCATGAATAGGATCAGGCTAGGGGCTGTCATGGTGGTGATCCTGGGTGTTCAAGGATGTCTCCTCGGACCGGAATACCAACAGCCCGATCTGAACATGCCCGAAAACTGGAATAACATGACCCTGGAAGGAAATGCGTCGAGGCTGGCCATCACGGTGGGGAATGTTCCTGAAGCGAATTGGTGGCGGGCTTTTGGGAATGACGAATTAAATACGCTCATCGAGGAGGCGCTAGAGCGCAATCACGACCTTCGTCAAGCGGGGTTTCGGGTACTGGAGGCGCGGGCGATCGCCTATGGGTCCGGCGCCGGACTCTATCCCAATCTGTCATTGAATGGGGCCTATTCTCGAGTGCGTCGGTCGGAAACGATTCTGGTGGCTCCGACAGGGGGAGCGCCTCAAGGGTTCGCTCCGCCCGGAGCCAATTTTGATATTTGGGATGCGGGCATCGATCTACGTTGGGAACTGGATTTATGGGGTCGCATTCGACGGGGACAAGAGGCCTTTTCCGCGGAAGCCTTGGGGAGCGAGATGAATCGCCGTGGTCTGTTGTTGAGCCTGGTCGGTGAAGTGGGACAATCCTATTTTCGGCTTCGTGAACTCGATGAACAAGTGGAAATTGCGGAACGGAATTTAGCGCTGCAACAAGACTCACTGTCGATCATCCGGAACCGCGCTCAGGCAGGCTTGGTGTCCGACCTGGATGTCAAACGAGAGGAAACCCTTGTGGCTCAAACGGCCTCTCAAGTTCCCGAGTTTCGCCGTCAACGGGCCGTGCAACTGCACCAACTCGAAGTGTTAACCGGAGCGAATCCGGGTACACTGATGTTGTCTGCCAAGCCCTTGCGGTCCGTGGTGGTTCAGCCGACGATCCCCGTCGGTCTGCCTTCTGATCTGTTGCAACGGCGTCCCGATATTCTGGAAGTCGAGGAAACGCTGAAAGCGGCCAATGCGCGCATCGGGGAAGCGCGAGCGTACTTTTTCCCGAGTGTGTCTATCACGGGAACGGGAGGTTTTCTCACCAGCGAATTCGATCAATGGTTCAAATGGGGCAGCCGCAACATGACGATTGGTCCCTCGGTCACCCTTCCCATCTTCGAAGGCTATACCAATTTGGCCAGATTAGAAGTGGCCGAAAACCGGTATCAGCAGATGTTGGAGGATTATCAACAAACCATTCTGAATGCGTTCAGGGAAGTGGCTGATGTGCTGGTCGCCCTGCAAACGCGAAAAGAACAACTGGCGAGTCAACGCCAACAAGTGGCAGCCGCCCGGGAATCGCTGGAACTAGCAGATATCCGGTATCGCAAGGGATTAGTCAGCTACATCGATGTCCTGGATGCTCAGCGCATCGTGCTGGTTGCTGAATTGGGAGTGGTCCAAACCGAACGTGCCCGTCTCACCGACATGGTGTCGCTTTTCAAAGCCGTCGGTGGCGGTTGGTCAAATGAACAACTGGCACAAGCCATCCACGAGCAGCCCTGACCTGTAGAGACGTCTCGGCGGGACGTCTACGAGAAAACGTAGGGTGGACAGCACCGGTCTGTATTTTCCTGCCGTTCCATCAAATATGCTTGGCAACTCCCAGCAGGCATGACGAGAAAAAAATCCCTCCGTCAATCCGGCAGGTGGAGCCTGCCCCTGCAAGGAGTTGAGCAGGGGGCCGGAATCTCTTCCAATGACCCGTGGCACCGACGCTAATTTAGCAAACGAAGACGACGTGTCACCGACACGTCGCGACAAGAAGAAAATCTTCCTGTTGCCATCGATCACGGATCAAACTGCCCTAAGTAGGGACGTCCCGGTGGGAGGTCTACGATGGTGTATGTGTCACGAAAACAAATGATATTAGTGAAGTTGACTAAATAGGTTAGTCCATTTATAATCAACGATTATGGCCATTGTCACCATTCATCAAGCCAAGACGCATTTTTCGAAGCTGATTCAACGAGCCTTAGCCGGGGAGGAAATTATTGTGGCCAAGGGGAAGGAACCAGTCGCAAGAATAGTTCCTATTCCAGAGGCCCAAAAAACACGGACGTTGGGTGGAGCCAAAGGCATTGTGAAATATATCTCAAGCGATTTTGATGATTCGCTCGAAGAATTCCCGGATGCCCTGGGATGAAGTACCTGTTCGATACGCATGTCATGCTCTGGTTTTTGGAAGACTCTGATGAATTAAGCAAACGAGCGAAACAAATTTTAAAGAATGGAGAACACGAATTATTTTGGAGTGCGGCGAGTTATTGGGAGCTAACCGTGAAGCTTTCGTTAGGAAAACTCAAGCTCCAAAAAGGGTGGCAAGGCTTGTTAGAACAAGAAAAAAAGATAAATCGAATTGTAGATCTGCCGATCTATGAACGGCATTGTGAGCCCCACGTCACACTCCCCTGGATCCATCGAGATCCATTTGATCGTTTATTAATCTGCCAGGCGATTTCAGAAAAAATCATCCTGCTCACCAAAGACGAGACCATTCGTCAATACCCAGTCAAAACCGCTTGGTAATGTGTAGTGGGAATAGTTGATGTTGGGAAAGCAGCCATTCCCACCCAAAATTCCTTCGATCAATCCGGGTGCGTCATGAGCCGGAATCTATCCCTAAGACACCTATCACCGACGCTGCTCTAGCAAACGAAGCCGACGTGTCACCGACCCGTCGCTACAACAGAGAACGGACCAATCTATTTCATGTAGAGACGTCCCGGTGGGACGTCTTTCCGAGAAGAGGCTTGCAATTATTTCTTGATTCTGGCCAAATAGGCTCATTCAAGGGAACGGGGTCACGCTGTTCAGATTTTCTTAAACTATGCCAGCCATCTATCTCTCCTCCACATACGAAGATCTGAAAGACTATCGTCAGGTTGTCTTCGAGGCTCTGCGAAAGAGTGGGTATCAAGTCATCGCCATGGAGGACTATGTGGCGGCCGATCGGCGACCGGTGGATCAATGTCTCAAGGACGTAGAAAAAGCCGATCTTTACGTTGGTCTGTTCGCCTTTCGGTACGGGTACGTTCCTCCAGTGGATCACGGCAACCCGAAGAATTTGTCTATCACGGAGTTAGAATTCCAGCATGCTATAACCTGTAAAAAGCCCAGCCTCACGTTTATCGCAAAAGAGGATGCAGGGATTCCGCTCAAGTTTGTGGATGCGTATACAGGAGAAGGAGAGAAGGGCAAACGCATTGAATGCCTCCGCCAATATTTGCTCACGCAAAAAATGGCTGGCCAATTTTCTGTACCGCATGCGCTAGCTAACGAGGTCCTGGCGGCCGTGACGAAACATCTGGAGGACAGAAAACAATCAGAGCCCTCCCCGCCCAGCGAGCCAGCCAAGCTTGCCCTGGTCACTTGGAATATCGAACAAGACGGCTCTCCCTATCCCGGCCTCTTACACTTCACCCGCAAGTATGCGCCCGTGTTCTTTGGCCGCGATGCCGAGTTGCGTGAAATCCTGGACCGTCTGCGGGAACCGGAAGACCGGTTCCTGATCATCAGCGGCGACTCCGGCGTCGGCAAATCGTCCGTAGTGGATGCGGGCCTCCTGCCCAAACTGGAGAACGGTGGGCTTCCCGACGCGCAGCCCTGTCAGAGTGTGCGCATGGTGCCCAGCCAACGCCAGCAGCCGTTGGAAGCCTTGCTGGGGGCCCTGGGCTCCCTGGTGACCCAGGCCGGCCTCAGACCGGATACGTTGTTGGAAGACCTCACCAGGGCCCCGGAAAAGCTCGGCGCGCAGATCAAGGCCATCATGAAAGGCAGCGGCTCCTCCCGCATGCTCCTGCTGTTCATCGATCAAATGGAAGAACTCTTTACCGCCCATGACGTGACGCAGGCCAACAGTTTTCTGGCGGGGCTTTATCAGGCCGCGAACGAGCAGGCTCTGTGGGTCATTGGCACCATACGGAGCGACCACCTCCACTATTGCCACCGCCATCCAGACATGGTGAAAGTGTTAAATGGCAAAGGCCACTATGCGCTTGGCCCTGTCAAGCCCTACATGATGCAAGACATGATTCTGAAACCTGCCCAAGCGGCCGGCCTGACAATTACCGAAGCTTTCGCTAAGCGGCTCATTCATGATACAGGAGCGGAATCGGTCAACCTCCCGTTGCTGGCCTTTGTGCTTGATCGGCTCTTTCTACAACGCACGGATCAGGTCTTAAGTGAAACGGCCTACGACAAGCTAGGCGGGGTGGCCGGCGCGATCGGCGCCCACGTGAAAAACGTGGAAGCCAGCATCGAGCGCACATTAGGCGTCAAGACAGCGGAGGTGTTTCCCGGAATTTTTCACACCCTTGCCAAAGTGCAAAAGGAAGAGGGCATCCCCACCCGCAACCGCCAAAAGAAAAAAGATTTCCCGACTGATCTTCATCCGGTCATCGACCGGTTGGTCACCGAACGTCTATTGCGTACCGAAGGCGAGGGGGAGGAGGCCACAGTTTCGATCAGCCATGAAAAACTCTTTCAGGCCTGGCCGGCGTTGAGAGAGTATGTGGTGACCCACAAAAAGGTGCTGATGGATCGCACGCTGTTGGAAAGTCGAACCAAAAAATGGGGCACCATTGGCAAACCGTGGTTCAGCGGATTGGCTACCGGTCGGGAATATCACGATTTCCAACAAGCCGGGGTCACCGCTGGCGGTCTCACCAAAGAGTTTCTCGAAGCTAGCCGCCGAGCCAGACACCTGTGGATGGGGGGCGGGCTTGTTGTCCTGCTGTTAATAGCGGGTGTCAGCTGGCTGTGGCAAAAGGGCTATAACGTGGAGCAGGCCAGCTTGAAAGTGCAATCCCTGGTGATGAGCATTCATGTACCGCAGGAGATGGTGCCCATTACCGGGGGCACGTATCGGCAGGGTGATGTCGAGGGATTAGGTGAGGCGTCGAGCAACCCTGTCCGGGACGTCACCATTCAATCCTTTGCTATGAGCAAGTATGAGGTGACGTTTGAGGAATACGATCAATTTGTTATTGCGACCAATCGAGACCACCTGCCCAATGATCAAAGGTGGGGGCGTGATCAGCGGCCCGTGATAAATGTCTCCTGGAAAGGTGCGAAGGCGTATGCGGCCTGGCTGTCCGAGGAGACTGGCAAGCGCTATCGTTTGCCGACGGAATCCGAATGGGAATATGCCGCGCGTAGTGGCGAGAAGGAAGAAGTTTGGGCTGGAACATCGGATGAAACCCAACTTAAGGAGTATGCTGTGTATACGGCTAACTCGGGAAATCGCACGGCTGAGGTTGGTGAACATGAGGGGCGAGAACCCAATAGCTTCGGCCTGTATGATATGAGCGGGAATGTCTGGGAATGGGTGGAGGACTGTGAGCATTACGATTACCAAAGGGCGCCAACGGATGGTTCGGCCTGGCTGGAAGGCGAGGGGGGTGATTGTACCCAGCGTGTGGTGCGGGGTGGCTCCTGGGACAACGCCTCAGGCGCCCTCGAGGCATCTCACCGGTACATGGGCCCCATGGGCACCCGGGGCAGCACCCTTGGTTTGCGTCTTGCCCAGGACATCCCCTAACCCTTTGGACTTTATCCTTTTACCCTTTTCCTCTTCGAGTTTCTCGTAGAGACGCCCCGGTGGGGCGTCTCTCTTGGCTGGCTGGATGACATAAGGTGGGACGACGATGTCATGGGCGACGCGGTCAAAGACGACGGGTCACCGACCCGTCGCTACGCAAGAAGGAAACGGAAGGTCGGCCGTTCCCATCCATTTAGGTTGAAAGATCGGCGAGAATTTCATGTCTCCCTCTCATGTCCCGCAAGCTGTGCAGACCTGTCACGAGCTGCTCCTCTGGCTCATCCCTCAACTGGATACCTTTCCACGCTCGCGCCGGTTCACCTTGGGGGAGCGGATGGAAGCCGGGGTCTTGGAAGTGCTGGAAGGACTCATAGAAGCCGCCTACAGCCGACAGAAAGACCAGGCGTTGGCCCATGCGAATCTTCGCCTGGAAGTGGTGCGGCATCTTTGGCGTGTGGCGCATGAGTTGAAAGTGGTGACGACCCGCAAATACGAACATGGCGCCAAATTGCTGGATGACTTAGGGCGGCAGATCGGCGGCTGGCGCCGCAGTCGTGAATCGTTGCAGGCCTCGTCATGAAGCGGCTTGGTGATCTGTGGCCTCAACTTGTGAGTTTTGAGAATCTTCTGGCCGCCTACCGGAAGGCCAGGCTGGGGAAAGGTCGACGGCCTGGAGTCGCTGAATTTAGCCTGCATCTGGAGTCAGAATTGTTGCGGTTGCAGCGTGAGCTACTGGACGGAACCTACCGGCCTGGCGAATATCGCCTGTTTACCATCTATGATCGCAAGCCCCGCGTCATTGCGGCGGCACCCTTTCGTGACCGGGTGGTGCATCATGCTGTGATGAAGGTGATTGAGCCCAGTCTGGACCGCACCTTTATTGCCGACTCGTATGCCTGTCGGCGGGGGAAGGGTGTGCATGCGGCGGTGGATCGGTATCAGACCTGGGCGCAGACCTACCGGTATGCCTTGAAAAATGGATGTCCGGCACTATTTCCCATCAATCGATCATGATTTGCTCAAAGAAAAGCTTCGGCGACGCCTCAAAGATCACGGGGTCTTAGACCTCCTGGATCGGATTATTGATGGGTCACCCACCCTGGCTTCCGAGACCTGCTATTTTCCCGGGGATGACCTGTTCACGCCGTTGGCTCGTCGTGTGGGCATTCCCATTGGCAATCTGACCAGTCAGTTCTTTGCCAATCTATATCTCGACGATCTCGATCACTTCATCAAGCAGGAGTTACAGATCCGCCCCTACCTGCGGTATGTGGACGATATGGTGGTGTTGGGGCATGACAAAGGACGACTTGCTGAGATTCGAACAGCGGTTCGAGATCGGCTAGCGGTTGACCGGCTGCGTTTGCATCCCCATAAGGCGCATATCACGCGGGTGGCTGACGGGCTCAACCTGCTGGGCTATCTCGTCTTTCCGACCCGGCGGCGGTTGCGCAATGACAATGGGCATCGTTTTGCGCGAAAGCTCCGCGGAATGGCCCGGGCATTTGGAGCGGGGCGCTTGAAATGGGCCAGGGTGGTGGCTTCCACCCAAAGCTGGATCGGGCATGCGCAGCATGCCGATACGGAGGGACTTCGCAGGGGTATCTTCTCCCCAGGCTGTGTTCACAAGGGGAGTGGGCCAAGAGACGGCCAGCGTGTGATTCGGGGCGGTTCCTGGAACAACAAACCGGAGAACTTGCGATCATCAAACCGGAACAGGAACAACACCGACAACCGGAACAACAACATCGGCTTTCGTCTTGCCCAGTCCGCCCGCACGGCCCATAGCCGGCCCAGGGCCATTCTGTTTATGGACAGAGTGGGAGTGGCAGCGGGTGTCCATGAGCCTGCTTCCCGGCCTCCTGCACAAGCGGGAACGCCGAATAGAGAGCCTGGGGTGAGGCAAACCGGGGCCGGTGGGTTATTCTGTCGGCCCCGGCCGCTGCGTGGTTGTGTGATGTCGTTTTTTTTCTTATCCTTCCGGCAAGTTGTTGGTCGGTTCGCAACCCAAGACGACGGGTCACCGACCCGTCGCTACAAAAGCGAAATTCATTCTGTTGGTCCTTTTGTGTAGAGACGTCCCGGCGGGACGTCTATCGGAGTTAAGGCCAACCGTTTTTAGAGCCCTTACAGGGCGAAGGGTAGGAATTATTCAACGGATTTGCTGTAATAGTCCCGCGATTTTTTCTCCAGAGAGAAAAAATGGAACGGTTGTCAGCAATCGCACATATAACCGCTAGCTTCTGCCGGGGAGAATTAGTGGTCATGCCAACAACATCATGTGAGGAATAAACAATGAAACGTCTTATCGTGCATGGACAACGTGAGCAGCTCGACCTGAAATCCGCAACTCCCGATTTTCCTGCCAATCTGAAGGATCTGGTCACCCTTAAACACAGTGCCAGGGTCCAACGGGCTCGCGCGGGCCATCCGCCTCTGGAAATTGAGGATCTGAGCCCCGATGATCTCATTCAGCTGGAATTGGATCAGGGAGTGAAATTGTGGGTCCGTGCGGATGATCTGGAGAAGGATTTTGGATTGACTCCTACTCGTGGATCGGCCGGTGACGAGGTCGAGCTTCCCCAAGCATTGCCCATCGGCTCCGCGAGCCGTGGGCTAATGGGAAATTGGACGATTAAAGGGCTCAAAGTTTTTGGTTTGGATCCCGTTGGCGCGACCACGGACTTGATTAAGGATAAGGTCGAGGGTGTGTTGAAGCCTGGGCCTGGACTTTATCGGTGGGAGGGGAAAGCCTCTTCTGACTACACACGGATCAAATCCCTGGAAAAGGAAAAAACGAATACTCCGTGGCTGGTTTTTATTCACGGAACCGCGTCTTCCACCGAGGGCAGTTTCGGTGGCCTATGGGATGGTGGTGCCAATCCGCTTATGGCGCAACTCCTGACGCATTACCCCAAACGTGTGCTGGCCTTTCAACATCGAACGCTTTCTCACAATCCCATTCAAAACGCGTTGGACCTTGCCGGGTATTTTCCCGAAGGGGCTCGTCTTCACCTGGTCTCGCATTCCCGTGGTGGACTCGTGGGGGAATTGCTCTGTCGCAGCATCATGGAGGGTCGATTTCCCTTTGATCAGGATGATTTTAAGGTATTGGCCCAACCGGATCGGAAGGACGATCTGAAGCAGTTGGAGCAACTCGGTCACCTGCTCCAACAGAAGCAATTGGTCATTGAGCGGTTTGTGCGGGTGGGCTGTCCGGCTCGTGGCACAACGTTGGCGAGCGGCCGGTTGGATCGGTATCTATCGATTATTCTGAATGTGGTTGAGGCGATCCCGGGACTAAAGGGCAATCCGGTGGTTGAGGGACTCTCCGCGTTCCTCCTTGCCGTGGTGAAAAATCGTACGAAACCGGAAGAGTTGCCCGGGCTTGAAGCGCAGATGCCCGGTTCGCCGTTGGTTCGAGTCCTCAATCGACCGGGAGTGCGGACAAGGGCGGATCTGCACATATTGGGAGGGGATCTGGCGGGAGAGGGGATTGCCGGCCGACTCAAAACGTTCGTGACGGATTTATTCTACCGGGAAGATCATGATTTGGTGGTGAATACCCCTGCGATGTTCGGGGGGACTGAACGTATAGGGGAGGTGCGGTATTGGATCGATACCGGAAAGGACGTGGATCATTTCCATTATTTTCGCAATCCGGATACAGCGAATCGGCTGATGCAGGCCCTCACCAAGGACGCGCCCCATTCCCTCTATCACCGACTGGAGCGCGAGCCTTCCGAAGTGACCGAAGATGATTACCGCAAACGCGCCGTCGGATCCCCACAGCCTGTTGTCTATGTCCTGCCCGGCACCATGGGCAGTCAACTCAAGGTGGGAAAGGATCGTGTCTGGTTAGATAAGTTGGATTTAGCCTTTGGCGGCCTGAAAAAGCTTAAGCATACTGCGAAACATGTGGTGGCTGATCAACCTATCGGGAGTGGCTATAAGGCTCTCATCCAATATTTAGCCAATTCTCATACGGTCAAACCCTTTGCTTATGATTGGCGAAAATCGTTGATCGAACTCGCTGACCGGTTTCGCGAGGACTTAGAGGAAACAGTCAAGGCACAGGAGGCGGTTGGACAACCGGTACGGATTGTCGCGCACTCCATGGGCGGATTGGTGGTGCGAGTCATGATTGCGACGGAAGAGGGGAAAAAGGTGTGGGATCGCATGTGCCGGCATCCGGGTGCCCGGTTCATCATGTTGGGTACGCCCAATATGGGGTCGCATGCCATCACCGGAATGCTTATGGGGCGTGATCCACTGGTGCGAATGTTAGACCTTCTGGATATCACCAATTCCCAATCGACTTTACTGGGAATTATTTCCCGATTTGACGGGGTTTTGCAGCTTCTCCCGCATAAAGGGACTCTTGATGTCTATCAAGCGGAAACCTGGCGGTCCCTCCTGGAGCATGATCGAGATCGGGCACGAGGGCTATTTGGGGCGAAAGTGGCGACCTCAAACACAGCGGGAATTGAGTGGCCCGTGCCTGATGCCGCGCAACTGGCTGAAGCCCTAAAGGTTCAGCGACTTCTTCAGGCCAGCCCAATTGACTCTCAACGGATGATCTATGTCGCGGGGCGTGCGGATGCGACACCGTGTGATGTCTCCATTGACCTCTCGGCCCCAGCCAAGAAACGAATACGGATAGATGCGACCTCCTTTGGGGATGGTCGGGTTACATGGGATACCGGCATTCCCGAAGAACTCAAACACAAGACGTATTATGTAGACACTGAGCATGGTGATCTGGCCAATGCTCCGGACACATTTGATGGGCTGCTTGATTTATTGAATGCCGGGGCCACTACGAAGTTGTCCCAGGCGCCTCCCGTTCGTCGTGGGGTGTCCGATGCCCCCTTTGAGCTCCCCGAGGTTCCGCTCGAGATGTATCCCAGTGAAGAGGATCTCATTGCGTCCGCCCTGGGCTCGGTTCGCGTCAAAAAGAAACGCCAGTCTACCCGGAAAATTACGGTGACCATGGTCCATGGCAATTTGTCCCGCGCATCTTCTCCTGTGGCGGTGGGGCATTATGAAGGAGACACGATTGTCAGTGCCGAGGCCTATCTTGACCGGCAACTCAATGGGCGATTGCGTGAACGACAGAGTTTGGGCCTGTATCCGGATAAACTCAATACCTCTGCCGTGGTGCTCAACGATGGGGAAAGTCATCAAGGAAGAACGCATCCAGGGGCCATAGTCGTGGGGCTGGGCATGGTTGGGGAATTAACCCCTGGAGGGTTAACGAGCACGATGGCAGATGCGATCGTCAACTATGCTCTCAAGTGTATCGAGGTTGAGCGGGAACGCCGCAGTGCCACGGCTGTGGGTGGTTCGTGTGGTCCAAGACTGAAAATTCCTTTGACCATGTTGCTGATTGGGACGGGTGCAGGAGGAATGTCCCTGGTTGATTCCTTGCAATCCCTTCTTCGCGGAGTTCTTCAGGCGAATCGGCGTTTGGACCGGCTAGAACCGACCGAGACACCTGAATCTGAAAAGCAGACCCCAAATAAGGAAAGCCTCACGGCCTCCATCGAGACGGTCGAGATACTCGAGCTGTATCAAGATCGGGCCATTCAAGCCACGAAATCGCTACTGGACCTGGGACGATCACGTGATTTTCGTGAACATTTAAATATCCATGAAGTCATGGTCGAAGGAGTTGAGGGGCGCCGCCGTGCCTCCTTTGATGAAGATGAGGGCTGGTGGCAACGACTGCGCATTGCCACCCAGAATGACGGCTCCTTGAAATTTGAAGCCCTTACCAATCGTGCGCGGGCGGAAACCTATTTGCAGCCGGCACAACGAAAACTCATTGAACGGTTTTTGGAACGGGCCATGGCCACCACACAAAATGATCTGGAATTATCCAGCACCTTGTTTGAACTCATCATTCCGAACCGGATGAAGGAATATGCTCCGGACCGCCGGAGTATGGTGTTGGTGCTGGACGAGAAGTCTGCCGCCTATCCTTGGGAATTGTTGCACAATCGGTTTGATCCCAACTCGCGTCCTCTAGCGGTGGAGGCCGGGATGGTCCGACAAATGGCGGTTACTCAGTTCCGTGAAAATGTCCTCCATGGGACAGCCCTCAATGCCCTGGTCATTGGCGACCCCACCAGTCACGAACCCGCAGGAAAATTTGCTCCCTTGCCGGGTGCTGCCATGGAAGCGCGGGAAGTGGCGCAACTCATTCGCCGCCAGGGGTACCGGGATGTGGTGGAACTCGTGGAGGGAGACGCGACACCGGATGCGATTCTGACGGCTCTGTATCAACAACCCTATCGTATTGTGCATTGTGCGGCGCATGGCGTCTTTGAATTTCCATTAGAAGAGACGCTTGCCAAACGCACGACTTCAGACCTCGAGAAGGACCCTTGTGCGCAACCCAAAACGGTCACGGGGATGGTCCTAGGGGAGGGTTTGTTTTTGACCCCGGCCGAAATTGATCAAATGCGGTATGTGCCTGAATTGGTGTTTTTGAACTGTTGCTATCTCGGACAAACCAAAAAAGGTAGTGCTGAACAGGCGCAAGTGCCGTTTCATCAACTCGCCTCAAACCTGGGGACCCAACTGATTCGGATGGGTGTGCGGGCGGTGGTGGCCGCAGGCTGGGCCGTGGACGACCTCGCCGCCAAAACCTTCGCCAAGAAATTCTATGAAGAGATGTTCCAAAATCGTCCGTTCGGTGATGCTGTACGGCTGGCACGTGAGGAGATCTATCTTCGCGTGGGCGGATCCAATACGTGGGGAGCCTATCAATGTTATGGGGATCCGGATTTTTCATTACACATCGGAGCGAAAAGCATAAGTATTCAACGCCGGATGGTGGCCCCTGCCGAGCTGCAAGTGGAATTATACAATCTGGTTCAACAGGCCAAAACGGCCGAGCCGAAAGATGAGGCTCGGTTGCGACGTCAATTAGAGGAATTGGTTGCCTGTGCCGGGCAAGGGTGGACGGATTCCGCGGCCATGTGCGCGGCGTTAGGGCAAGCGTATGGGGAATTGAAACTGTTTCCTGAAGCCGTTCGGTACTATGATCGGAGTCGAGCGTTCCAACCAGCCGATGCGGCGGTGGAGTCGTTGGAACAGTTAGCCAACCTCAAAGTCCGGTGGGCGCTCGACCGTGTTGAAAGGCAGGGAGATCCAAAAGAAAAAAAGGCAGACCCCCTAGAAAAGGAATTCCCGATCAAGGAGCTGTTTGACGATGCGGAACATATTCTGGCGGGCCTTCTCACGATTCAAAAAACACAAGAGCGGTATGCTCTCAAAGGGAAGCTTTATAAAGGGAAAGCCATGCTTCTCAAGAATAAGGCAGAGCAACGGAAAGCCCTAGATGAAATGCAGCATTGTTATGCGGAGGGCTATACAATTGGCAAAGATGCTCAGCGAAACGATCTGTATTATCCCTTGGGGAATCGGATAGCGGCTGAGGTTGTGCTGTCGTGGGTACAGCCTACAGTGCGGCAACCACAACGAGGGAAAAAGAAAGGAGCTGATCCGATCACAGAGGGACTTGCTGAATTAGCCACGTATGCAAAGGACTTGAAAGAAAAGAGTTACTCCTTCTGGGATATGAGTCTGACCCCGGATCACAAACTGCTCGATTCATTATATGCCCAGTGTATAACAGCCAACGATCAGAAGGAAATTAGCAAGGGATATCTTGAAGCCAAACGACGGGGAGGTTCGGCCAGAGAAATGGATTCCGTCATCAAAAATATCAGCTTCTTTGAATCAATGGTCGCCATCCAAGCACCTCCCAAAATTCGTCAGCAGCTTGGCGAAGGACTGAAAACATTACGCGAGAGTCTTGTGTCCGATGACGGAACAAATGGGGAGCCTGAATCGTAATGGGTTTTTCTGATGAAAGGCGATTTCTTATGGGGACTTCTGGGGAAATTGCAAAAGCATAACCCATTTCTTCTAAAACCATGGCAACCCTCTATCTCTCCGTCCCGATCACGCTCAGCGGCATTTGGCGGCGGCGGCGCATCAGAAGATATCCTCGATAGCGGCAGCGTCTCCTTTCGATCGCGGTACGCTCTGGAATTCAGGATCAAGGGCGGCCAGAACTGTGAGAATCGTCTCCAGCTTCGTTGCCGGAATGCCCGTCTCGATCCAGGAAATGGTCTCCTGCCGCAGGCCGGTCTTCTCGCCAAGCGCCTCTGGCTTAGGCCGTGTTTCTTGCGGGCCCGGGGGACCAAGTTGCCGATCTGTTTCGGATTGCGTGCAAGGTCTGTCATCGTCTTCACTTCCCCTTCGGTATGTGCCAAATCCGATAAAATCATAACATCGGAATGAGCGCATATTTTTAATTTATGCGTTAAAGGCCATAAAGATGAGTTATCGAGAATGACGTATAGCGCTTTTGCGGCCAGGTAGCCGTCTATCCGGGAAACCACGCTTCCCAACGTGATGTCTCCGGTCTCCTTCTTTTCACTTCTTTCCTCCCTCCAATTCCGGCGTTCCCTCTAGAATCATTGTTCCGTCCGCGTTAGACTGCCGTCATCTCCATGGCTTTTTTCAATCGCACGTCTTCCGGATGATGAAAATTTCATGAACAGTAAGGATGAGAGGGACCTAGTCATGAAGCGGTGCTCTTGGGGGCTTCTCCTGATTCTGGTTGTTTGGGGAGCCGTTCCTTCCCTGCTCCTGGCGCAACTGGATTTACAATACCAATCTCGGAGTCAGGATCAATTGGGCAGGTGGAAGGAAGGCGTCAAACCGAAGCCGGTCTCGGGATTGAATGTAGAATTGATTTCGGTTTTGGCCGACTACCAGGAACCGGTCTCCTCTGGAAACTTTCCGAATGCGGTGAAGCTTCAGTTCTATTTGGATGACGAGCATGCGGTGTATCTGACCGTTCGCGAACTGGATTATCGCACCTATTATTGGTTGGACAAAGTCCAGCCTGCCCGGTCATGGGAAACAGGCTTTCAGAATATCTTTGCCTGGCCGACCGATCCTGTTTTGCAACAACTGACTCCCAAACTCGGTCTCTATGAATTGGGGGCACTGGTTCGCCTGGATGCGGAGTCGACTTCCAGCATAGAGCGAGTAGCCCCTGGGGTGCTGTATCACAAGGACGCGCCCTCTAAAATTGAAGGCTATTTCTTTACGTTAAAAACCGGAGAAGATGCGAGACTGTTGGCTTCCATTACACAAAAGGCCACCGGCAAGGAAGTTGAGAGGCAAATCTTCCGGAGAAAACGTGCCGGTCTTCCCTTTACGATCCATTGGGACGCCAAAGATGCAGAGCCAGGCTCCTACAAACTGGACATCAGCGGGTTTTCTCTTTCCACCAATCAACCCCTTTCCAAAGAGATTCATTTCTACCATCAGCCAATTTTGAACCCGTAAAGGGAGGCTCCCCTTCATTCATGAAGGAAGTGTTCATCAGTTACGCCAGTGAGGATCGGCCCGTAGCCCAACGGCTGGCGGCGGCGTTGGAGCAATCGGGACTGTCTGTGTGGTGGGATCGCCAGATTCAAGTGGGAAGCGAGTGGGATAAAACCATTGAAGACGCGTTGGCCGCCGCGAAATGTGTGGTGGTCTTATGGACAGGCCACGCCAAAAATTCCCGGTGGGTGCGGGCGGAGGCCCGGGAAGCGCTCAACCAGGAGAAAGTGGTCCCGGTCCTGTTGGAAGCCAATGCCATTCCTCTGGCCTTTACCGGCATTCAAGCGCTGTGTTTTCTCGGATGGAATGGCTCGTCCGGATCCAAAGAATTTGAGATTCTTTTCAGCGTCATCCAGGCCAAATTAGAGGGGAGGTCCGTAGAATTGCCGAAGGCCTCTTCCACGAAAGCGTCCGTGATGGGGAAACTGGTGGCCCTTTTGGGGATCAAGGCGATGGTGGGCGGTATTCTTGCCCTCCTGCTTATCGGCAGTTCCTTTGTGCGAGTAGCCCCGGTGATTTCCGTCCATGTGGAGACGGCTCGGATTGAATTTAGCGTAGCTCCAGACTTGGATGATAAGCGGCTGACCGATGCACTGCCCTTTGGCACCCTGACCGTTGAAAACGTCGGGAAACTCTCGGTCAGTCCGGACAGGCTGCTGGTCGCGGACCCCGCTGATTATGATATGGCGTCGGATAGCTATCCGCCGAAAGCCTGGCTCGATTTGCCGATCAATGGGCGGACGGTGCAATTTGCAGCGGACAGGCCCAGCATCTCCTCGGAAATCACGATCGAAACCACGGAGGATAAGGCGGCTGTTGCCGGACAACTCGATGGGATCGTGCTCACCGACGAGGCGGTGGTGAGTATGGAAGTTTCCAATGATAATGCCCTCACCTGGTTGATCCGAACGAAGCAAGGGCGACAGCGAGTGGTGATGTCAGGAATCCATGCCGTGCAACTCCTTGAAACAGGGATGAAGGCGTCTTCAGGGCTCTCAATACCCTTTCCCCAAGATCAAGAGCTGACCTATCAAATCATTTTTGAACACAAGCCGGGGACAATCGAACTGTTTGGGCAGGACCAAGCCTTTGTCCTGGTGCTCAAAGAAAAACAGACCATACCCACAGGAATGAAAACCGCACAACAGAAATTTATCTCTCGGTCGGTGTTGCCCATACAAGCCGTGGACTTTTCCTGGCAGGATCCCGGCACCGGTGAACGTCAATCACCTGAGGGTTTTTCGGGAACGGTGGAATATCTGAGTCCCCAAGGAATGCCTTCGGTTTCAATTGAAAAGAATGCGTTTCTGACCTTGGACCACCTGGATCATTTTGAAATCACCTCAATCAGCGTAGACCAGGAAAACCATCAACTTGTCGTGGATCTGAAAGGCCAGGCCGGCTATGTCAAAACGGGAACCGCTGACAACCCACAGGACC
This sequence comes from Nitrospirota bacterium, assembly GCA_029864405.1. Taxonomy (GTDB): domain Bacteria; phylum Nitrospirota; class Nitrospiria; order Nitrospirales; family UBA8639; genus Nitrospira_E. Next base: position 19,626 of record JAOTTP010000009.1, on the reverse strand, counting down.
TTCGTCCCACATTCTTCGATCGAATCCGGTACAGCCCTTTGTTTGAACCCGTCAGGAAATTAATCGGGTTATAGGGATGAAGGGTGGCACTGATATGGCTCTACCAAACGCAGACGACGTGTCACCGACACCTCGCTACAAGAACGGAATCAATCGGGTTGCTGCCTAATGTAGAGACGTCCCGGTGGGACGTCTCTGAATGGTGATGTGCGTGGAAATCTAGAGGACATCAGTGCACCCTCGCTATCGAAGCCAGTCCATTCGTCTCCCCTGGTGGGATTATTCGCAGGCGGGATGGTATTTTGTCACCATCTGTACGGATGATCGACAATGTGTGTTGGGAGAAATTGTGGACGGGGCGGTGAGCTTATCACCAACAGGATTGATTGTGGAAGAAGAATGGCGGCGAACGGCTACGGTTAGGAAACAGGTTGAGTTGGATGAGTTTGTTGTGATGCCCAACCACCTGCATGGGATTCTTGTGATCAACGTGGGCGCAGGGAAGACGTCCCGCCGGGACGTCTCTACAAAGAGCCGGTTGACCGCACATTCTCTGGGAGCCATTATCGGACAATTCAAATCCGTGTGTACCAAACGGATTCGTGGGGCTGGGTTTCCCCAATTTGCCTGGCAGGCGCGCTTTTATGAACATATCATTCGGGATGAGTCATCGTTAGGGAATATTTGCCAATATATTGTGGATAATCCCGCGAAGTGGGAATTGGATGATGACAACCCGAAAAACTTTGATCAAGCGAAGAAGACGTTCCATAGGAACGTCTCTACAAAGAGTCCATGATCCTCCTCAGGTTTTTGATGGTAAGAAATAGGCTTCAACAAATCGTCTTTTTCATTGCAGAGGCACTCGCTATTCTCGTTGGGACCTCTGTTATCGTGTCCGCCAATGATGTCGAAGGGCAAGTTCCCATAGGGTTTGTTAGAGCCGTGCAAACAAATACTGCTGCCGAGCTTTCTCCATTCCACTGAACGAGTGCTGAGTGGATGGCCTTGGATTCTTATGAGAGATGTGCCAAGATTGCGGTAAATTTCAACATTACGATGTAGGATTCACCGATGGCTCTCATCCGTTTTCTAATCTGCTTTCTTTTTTTCCTAGTGTTTCCGACTGCACCCGTGTGGTCCGAGGTTGATATTGGCACGTTGAAAAAAGGTGTGGTCAAGATTACGGCTCAATTCGCCAACAGGCAAAAAATCGGAACCGGCTTTGTGGCCGGACAGGGCAAAAAGCATGTGTTTATTGTGACCGCCTCACATGTGATTGAGGGAGAGGCTGAAGTCCCTCAGTCCATCAACGTCACTTTTTTTTCTCATCAAGAAGAACCGTTGGTAGCTGAGGTGATCAATAAAGAAGGTGGGGATCCCAGAGGGTTGGCCCTGTTGAAAGTGGGCGGAGACCTCCCCGATGATGTGCAGATTCTGGAGTGGGATACCCAGAGTCAATTGCATGGGGGCGAAGAAGTGCGCGTGATCGGGTTTCCCCAGGTTGGAGGAAATCCATGGGCGGTGACCAGGGGGACTCTCTCTGGATTTGACGGTCCCATTCTCAAGTTTTCGGGTGCGGTTGAAGAAGGGAACTCTGGAGGACCATTGCTCTACCAGGGGAAAGTCATCGGGGTCATTGTAGAAATCATCCGGCAGTTTGGTAATGCCAAACCTTCCCAAATTGCTCAATTTACGGTTGAAAATTGGCCGGGATTTAGCCGTCAAGTCAGGATTGAACCCAAAAATATTTCACCGGGGAGCGAACCCGATGCGGTTGATTCTGCCGGAAAGAGATTGGCCGCCTTGGTCGTCACCACAGTTCCCAAGGATGCGGAAGTGTTTGTTGACGATGAACTTGTCGGCAATACCACACAGGGCTCAGTCGTCGTGAGTCAATTAATTCCCGATGCATACGAGGTGGCGGTCAAAAAGAAAGGCTATCGACCTTGGTTTAAGAATGTTGAACTTCTTCCCGGCGAACGCCGGGAGGTGAAAGCGACCCTCCAGGAGGGAGCCGTGTTTGATGTGACGGGCGTCTGGAAAAACCCCAATGAGCCGACCGTGTCCTATGTCCTGCAACAAATCGGAGACCGGGTGGTGATGAGAGAGGTCACCGCCAGTGTGTTGGGAACCATGGTGACCGCGGAGGGAGAAGGACAACTGCAAGGCAACCAATTGGCCATATTCTATCGGACCGTGTTGGGAACGATGGGCCAATCTTCAACCACGATGTCCGATGATGGGAGAACGTTAACCGGAACCTTCCAGGATTTTTCCAATATGATTCCTATGGCTCTCTCGTTGGTTCGAACCGCAGATTCTCCCGCCGCCTTTGGCCTACCAGGCAATGATGCGTGGAAGGCCATTCAGGGTTTTGGGCAGTAGGTCCCACTCGGTTCTTGACATGTCTTTCCCGCAATCGTGCAAGCATGTGTACTCGTCCAGGCTCCATCGGCTCAGCCGAACAGAGGGCGTCCAACCCTTCCTGAAAGAATGATTTCTCCACGATTACGCCACACAGGTTCCTTATGAAATCGTTGGTCATCGGTGGAACGGGGCAACTTGGAGCCAATTTGGTCAGGGCGCTACTTGAGCAGGGGCACCAGGTTCGTGTGTTGCATCGCTCCACCAGCAACACCTTCACCATTGATGGTCTGGATATCGAGCGCGTAGTGGGCAATCTCAATGATGGAGAGTCCTTGCGACTGGCTTGTGAGGGCAGGGACGTGGTCTATCACGCCGCCGGGTATTATCCGTCAGCCACGATTCCGGTTGAGGTGGCCAAGGGGCAGGCTCTGAAAGAAACGGCCCTGTTGTTAGAGGCGGTCCGTGCGGCCAGAGTGGAACGGCTGGTCTTTGCCAGCACGCTCACCACCGTGGGCTTTCCCAAAACGGTCGGCCATCCAGCCAATGAAACCTGTCAATTTTCAACCCGATATACGAACAACCCGTATCTCATGGCGAAGGCCGCCATGGAAGAGAAGATTTTACAAGCTGCCCATCAGGGAATTCCCGCGGTGGTGGTGATCCCGACGGAGTTTTTTGGTCCCTACGATCAGCAACCGACGAGTGGAACCCATATTCTCATGGTCGCGAAAGGGCGGATGCCGGTGTATATCCCAGGCCGGGTGAATGTGATTGATGTGCGGGATGTGGCTGTGGCCATGATCAGGGCAGCAGAGCGTGGTCGGGTCGGAGAGCGCTATCTGGTGGGAAATTGGAATACGACCCAACAAGACTTGAACGAACTCATTGCCCATGTGTTGGGAGTGGCGCCTCCTCTCTTTCCGGTTCCATTTGCCCTTGCTCGGTGGGGATCAAAAGTCGGGGAATGGGTTTCCCGTTCACTCTTACACAGGCCTCCGTACTTGCCCGCGTTTGTGGTGGAAATGATGGCCCACATGCAGCATTACGATTGCTCAAAAGCTCAGCGAGAGTTGGATTATCCGCGGAGTGCTCCCGAGGGGGCGATTGAAGATGCCGTCGCGTGGTTTCGGAAAAATGGTTACCTTTAGTGAAAAACGTGGACTTCACCATTCAGACATTGAACATTGATTGAACAATGTCTGACTGCCGTATCCTTAAAGCCGGCCTGTCATCCTGAGCCAACGGCGAAGGATCTGTGCCCAGCCCACGCACCCACCACTCAGCCAGATCCTTCGTTTCCCTCAGGATGACAACATCTGTCAGGCCTTGCTTCATTGCGTTGCTTGCTAAGCATTCATTGGTCATTGTCTGACAAATGCAGTTCAAATTCTTTCACCTGTAGTGAGTATGTGGAATGGTACGATGCGCCACCTCTCCTCTCAGCCATTTCCCCTTTGAAAATAGGGAGAGCCCGCGTGCAGGAGCGCAACGTGACATGACTCGAGATAAGGATACCGTCTGAGGGACATTGAGAAAGCCAGGAAGGAAGAGCCGTCAGACACTCGGGGAGGAGTGAGCAGTATGAAATGTCATATTCAAAATGAAGGGCCAATACGAAAAGAGGTCCGACTCAAGCGGTGCCTGCGGAATCCTCTTCGGCCTGGTTTAAGACGTGTGAAAAACGACTGCCCACGAGTGTGGTGACCTTTCCCATCACTTCGGTCAGTTCTTTCCATTCTTCGGGTTTCAGCTCTTCTTTGAGATTCGGATGGAGTCCCCATTTAGCACTGACTTGCTTGCCATCCCGTTGAATCACGACATAGAGAATTTCTGTTTCCTGGGAATCAGTTGCTGCTGGTGTCGTCCCCGAACTGCTTTGTGCCATGCCTGCTCTCCCTGTTAAGAATGTATTGAGGCGATTGTACTGCATTGCCGCGTCCCCTGTAACCACCCTCAATCCCTCATGGTGAACTTTGTTTGGTGCTTGTGTGACTTTTGGCGGTGGGGTACATTCCTTACCTGACAGACGGTCTGTTGATCCACGGGTTTTTCCGGAGATTGTTGAGAAGTCTCAATCTGGCGAGATGAACATGCGGATCTTCACTTTTTTACGGGGGTAGTCTGATATGGAATTACAACGACCAAAGTTTTGGGCCAATATCAATATGAATGACCTGGCCAGGAATTTTTTTGAAGGTCTCTTAATCCTGGTCCCGGTGGTGACGACGTTGTATGTGGCCTGGCTGGTGCTTCAAACCATTGATGGCTGGCTGAATATCCCCATCCCGGGTGTGGGATTTTTCGTCACGGTTGGGTTAATCACCTTGACCGGCCGGTATGCGTCCACGGTGTTCGTCCAAAAAATGTTGGATATTTTGGAAGGAGTATTGGTTAAAGCACCGTTTGTCAAAATTCTGTATACCTCGCTCAAGGATCTGATCGCGGCGTTTATGGGGGAAAAACGGCGGTTCGATCAGCCGGTGTTAGTGACTCTGAACCCCAATGGATATGGAAAAGCCGTGGGATTTTTGACGCGAAGCGATTTGCAATTTCTTGGCTTAATGGACCATGTGGCGGTCTATTTCCCACAAGCGTATAACTTTGCAGGTCATTTGCTGATATTTCCCAAAGAGCAAATCCGCCCGCTGGAAGTGGAAAGCGCGGATGTGATGGCGTTTATTGTATCGGGAGGGGTTGCAGGAAGGCAGAATCACGAGAAAGGGATGGTGGGCTAATATCAAGGTGTCGGGACCCGCGGAATGAACCGCCTAAGCTACAGGAACTCTTTTCCGCGAACTCTTCTGAAGACCGTTCAATAGAGCCCTCTTCGACCCTATTCCATGGCCTTCGGGAGGCCATTTTGGTGGCTTTCACCTTCTGATCTTCCTTCATTCATGCGTGCGTGATCGTCTGATTGCTCACGTAAACTTCGATGGCTGCGTTTCCGATAGATGAATGAGCATTCCATACTATAGAATAGGTATTCACATTTTAGGATGAGTTATCAGTGACCCGAAGGATTGAACCATTGACATGAAGGTTGCCACAGATCAACGATCCCAGCGCAAGCAGCGGGAATATGAAGCCCGGCGAGAGGAAATACTCTTAGCTGCTGAGCGAAAGTTCTCCCAGAACGGATTTTTTAAAACCAGCATGGCGGAAATTGCGGAGGCCGCTCAATTTGCCATGGGGACGGTGTACCGGTTTTTTAAAAGCAAAGAAGACATCTATATCTCTCTGGTAGAAGCGAAAGTCGAGGAATTACTCCGTCTTTTGGAAGAAGCGACGCAAAGCCGTCTCCCGGCCCAGGAGAAGTTACGTGCGGTAATTCAAGTGAAGTTAGCCTTCGCTGATCAAAACCGTGCCTTCTTCCGTATTTATGTCTCCGAGTGGAGCGGGTTTGAATGGACGGTGAAAAGCGCGTTTGGCGAGCGGGTGTGGAAGCGGTATTTGGCGCAAATCGATCTCGTCGCGAATCTCATCAAGGAGGGCATCAAGACCGGAGAATTCCGCAAGATGAATCCCAAAGATACCTCGTTGGCGTTTCACGGCATGTTAAACTCCACCATCTATCTTTGGATTTTACAGGCCGGCCCAAAAGAATCGCTCGTGGACAAAGGTAAGTGGTTAGGGACGTTGTTGCTTGACGGTCTCGGGACTTCAACGTTGAAAAGGTCAATGTGAACCTATGACAGGTCTACCAAAGAGCCAGCTCTGGTGGGTGTTTGCCCTTGCGATTGGCGTATCGGGATGGCAGGGGTGCAGTGAACAAGAGGCGGCCCAGCCCCCAAAAGGGCGCCCGCCCTCACCAGTCAAGGTCGTGACCGTTTCGAGCAAGCAAGTCCAGCGATCTGTCTCCTTGGTGGGAACAGCGGAACCACGCAAGCGAAGTCTTGTGGCCAGTGAAGTGGCGGGTCTGGTCAAAGCCTTTGCGGGTAAAGAAGGCCAGTTTGTGAACAAAGGACAACTGCTCGCCAGTCTTCGAACAGACACGTTGGGAATCCGCCTTGACTCGGCGGTGGCTTCACATCGGGAAGCCAAAACACGCTATGAACAGGCGCAGAAGGATTTGGACCGGGTCAAGGTGTTGTTCGCCAAAGAACTGGTGACGCAAAAAGAGCAGGATGATGCGGTCGCTCAAGAAAGCGCTCTGGAAAAGCGGCTGTCTCAATTAGAAGCGGAAATTCGACTGGTGCAAGATCAACTGACCAAATCAACGATCATGGCGCCTTTTCCCGGTTGGATCACGAAAGAATATACGGAAATAGGCCAATGGGTCGAGGAGGGTGGACCAGTGGTGGAATTGGTGGACCTGGCACAGGTCGAGGTGCAAGTGCCGCTCCCGGAAGAATATGTGCGGGATGTCAGGGTGGGGGATCCAGTGGTGGCCGTGTTCGATGCCTTGCCTGGGGTTGAGGTCAAAGGAACGGTCTTTTCGGTCATCGCGCAAGCCGATCGGTCGGCACGGACGTTTCCGGTCAAAGTCGTTTTGGCCAATCCGGATTTACACATCAAAAGCGGGATGGTCGCCCGGGTTCATTTAGCCGTGGGTGCGCCGTACCAGGCAGTCGTGATTCCCAAGGATGCGCTGGTGCTCAAAGGGGGGAAGGAATTCGCCTTTATTGTGGCCAATAACACCGTCACGCAGGTCACGGTGACCCCGGTAGCCCATTTTGAGGAATTTGTTGAAGTGCAGGGAGCCATTGAAGAAGGCATGCAGGTGGTGGTGGAAGGGAATGAGCGCCTCCTGCCCGGGCAGTCCGTCAGAATTTTAGAGGAGCCGGCGGAAGCATGAATCTGGTTCATTCAGCGATTCGTTATCCGGTCAGTACGGCAGTGGGTGTGCTGTTAGTGGTGTTGTTCGGCATTGTGGCGCTGGTGAAGTTGCCGGTGCAACTGGCACCTGATGTGGAAAAACATGAAGTGACGGTGGATACCCGGTGGCCCGGGGGAAGCCCGCATGAAGTCGAGCGCGAAATCATCGATGAGCAGGAAGAGCAACTCAAAGGCGTCGAAGGCCTGGAGAAAATGTTCAGCGAAAGTTCCTATGGCCAGGGAAAAGTCATTCTTCGGTTTCCCACAGGAACCAATACCGATACCGCCTTACTCCAAGTCTCCAACCGGTTGAATCAGGTCAAAGAGTACCCGCTTGAGGCGGATGAGCCCGTGATCAGCAGTGCGGATACCCGTGGGGCCGCCATGGCCTGGTTTATTTTAGACACCTTAGAAGGGAATCCCGTCAATATTGAAACCATGCGGGATTTTGCCGAGGATATCATCAAGGCCCGTTTCGAACGGGTGAAAGGTGTGGCGGCCTCGAATGTCTATGGTGGGCGGGAGCGGGAGCTTCGGGTGACGGTCGATCCGGCCAAATTAGCCGCCAGGGCGTTAACCATTATGGATTTGGCTCGAGCGTTGGATCAGGAGAATCGGGATTATAGTGCCGGAGATTTCGATGAGGGGAAACGGTCGTATGTCGTACGTACCGTGGGGGAATATCGAAATCCCCAGGATGTGGAAAATGTCATTATCGCCCGGCGTGATGGCGCGTCGGTGTATGTGCGGGATGTGGCGACCGCTCATATTGATTACAAGGATCCGACTACTGTTGTGCGACAAAAGGGCCATCCTGCCATCGCGGTCAACGCGATTCGGCAGACCGGCGCCAATGTGTTGGAAGCGATGGACGGCCTACGCGAGGCCGTCATTGAGCTCAATGACGAAATTTTGAATGCACGAGGGTTCCGGTTATTTCAAGTCTATGATGAAACCAATTACATTAACCGTTCATTGTCCCTCGTCCAGCAAAATTTGATCGTCGGGAGTCTGTTGGCGATTATCATCTTGTATTTATTTCTCCGCACGGGAAGTAGCACGCTGGTGGTCGGGCTGGCCATTCCAATCAGCATGATGGGGACGTTTATCATGCTCTGGGCGCTGGGAAGAAATTTCAATGTCATCAGTTTAGCCGGAATGACGTTTGCGGCAGGGATGTTGGTAGATAACTCCATTGTGGTGTTGGAAAATATTTATCGTCATCGGGAATCGGGTAAATCGTTATTTCAAGCGGCGTACGATGGCACCGTGGAGGTGTGGGGCGCGGTCCTGGCCAGTACCCTCACGACCATTGCCGTCTTTGTTCCCATCGTGTTTATGGAAGAACAATCCGGTCAATTGTTTCGGGATATCGCTATTGCGATCAGTGCGGGCGTGGGCTTGAGCCTTGTGGTCTCGATGACGGTGATCCCTTCGTTGTCTGCACGAATGTTAACCACGGTGAAAAAGCCCAAGGGAGTGGAATCATCCAGTACCTGGAATACCTCGGAATTCGTGGAGAGTGGTTTGACGGCTAGACGGCTTTCCGGGTTGGAGCATATCAAAGAGGCCTTGGGTTCTTTGGTCTATGGTTTGAGTGGCAGTGTCTTCTGGCGAAGTGTGACGATTCTGGGGTTCACCTCCCTTGCGATTCTGGGAAGCTGGGCCTTGTTACCGAAGGCGGAATATCTCCCTCAGGGAAACCGGAATCTTGTCATTGGCATTCTGCTGCCTCCTCCGGGGTATAACACTCACGAATTTGTCAAAATGGGACAGCCGATTGAAGCGACCTTAAGCCCCTATTGGGATGCAAAGCCTGGTTCCCCGGAGGAAGCCGCTTTGGATGGCCCCAGTATTGCCAATTTTTTCTATGTGGCGCGTGGACGATCGGTCTTTATGGGTGGTCGGGCGAATGAGCCTGACCGTGTGAAAGAATTGATCCCTCTGTTTCGTCGAGCCACGGCCGACCTTCCAGGTGTGATTGGCATTATTACCCAGCGAGGCCTATTCGAACGCGGCCTGGGCGAAGGGCGAAATATCGACATTGAGATCACCGGGCCGGAGTTGGACACGCTTGTTGAACTGGGTGGTCAGGTGTTCGGTCAGGTCAAAGGGGTCCTCCCGGAGGCACAGGTCAGGCCCATACCCAGTTTGGATTTGGGAAGTCCGGAAGTCCGGGTCACCGTCAAACGGGATCGGGCGGCGGATGTGCAAATGACGAATCAGGAACTCGGGTTTACCATTGATGCCCTGGTCGATGGGGCGAAGGCCAGTGATTACCAATTTGAGGGAGATGAGGTTGACCTCACGATTCGTGGTATCGATAGGTATGCCAATCAGACGCAGTCGCTGACGTCTATTCCGATTTATACCAAGGGCGGGCAATTGACGACGGTCGGCAATATTGCTGATGTCACCTTGGTGGCCGGCCCAGAACAAATTAATCATATTGAACGGGAACGATCCATTGTCATTCAGGTCATCCCTCCGGTGGAGATGGCGCTGGAGGAGGCGATGGAGGTGATTCGAACGCAAATCCTGGGGCCATTGAAAGAAGGGGGGACGTTGGGACGTTTGTATAATGTCCGGCTGTCGGGGACGGCTGATGATTTAACCGAAACCTATGAGGCCTTAAAATGGAATTTTCTGTTGGCCTTTACCATTACCTATCTTTTGATGGCCGCGTTGTTCGAAAGCTTTCTCTATCCCCTGGTGATTATTTTTACGGTGCCGTTTGCCGCAGCCGGTGGTTTTCTTGGGCTATCTCTGGTCAATAATTTTATCGCGTACCAACCATTAGATGTGCTCACCATGTTAGGCTTCGTCATCCTGATTGGGGTGGTGGTGAATAATGCGATTTTGGTGGTCCATCAGGCCTTAAATTTCATGAGGGGATCGGAACAGGCGGATTCGTTCGAAGGAGAATCAGAGCAGGGGTTACCACTTCGAGAGGCGATTCGTGAATCCGTCAAAATCCGTGTGCGGCCGATTATGATGACGACACTCACCACGCTCTTTGGACTCTTTCCGCTGGTGGTCTCGTCTGGTGCAGGCTCTGAGCTCTATCGGGGAATCGGGAGTGTGGTGCTGGGGGGCCTCTTGGTCTCCACGGTGTTCACCCTTATTGTCATTCCGGCATTGTTTACTCTGGTCATCGATACGCAACGCAAGTGGAAAGAGGCCAGACAGCCTCAATTGACTGTGCAACCGTCTTGAGGTTCTCTGTAATATCAAGAGGCGAGGGAAAGGATATGATGGTAGGAAAGTTTTCAAAGGTGTTACGGCTATTCGTGCTGTTCATGGGGGTGTCCGGCGGAGTCAGCGCCCTGAGCTGGGCCGCTCCTCTGGAATCTTCAACGGCTCGAGATTTTCCCGAGTTGCGGTTGAGTTTGCGAGAGGCGATGGAGGCTTCGGTCGATCAAAATCCCACGGTCCGCCTGTTTAACGAACGTATTGTCCAGGCCCAGGATGTGGCGGATACACAATTGGGCGCGTTGCTTCCGAATCTTTCCGGGCGAGTGAGTGGAGCGCGGCGCCGATTCTTCACGAGTCAATTTGGTGGGAGTCCTACGGTGACCGGCCCGCGGGATTTCTATGAAGCGCGGGCGTTTCTCACCCAAAATGTGTTCAGTTTAAGTCTCATCCAACAATGGCGGGCTGCCAAAGCGGGAGTGGATGTGGCAGGGTTGGATGCCGAAGTCACCAAACGAGATACCATGGCCACTACTGGTTTGGTCTATTTAGAAACCCTTCGCGCCAAAGCGGCGGTGGATGCTCGCACGGCGGATGTTGCCCTGAATAAGGAATTGCTTCGTTTGGCGACGGAACGAAAATCCGCGGGGATGGCGACCAGCTTGGATGTGACGCGGGCAAAGGTCCAATTGGAAAACGCCAGACAGCGATTGTTAGTCGCTGCCAATGATCGGGATCGTGCCAAACTCAATCTGATTCGCGCCATGGGGCTGTCGTTCGATGTGCGGCTGGTGCTCACAGATGAAATGAAATTGGTGAATGTCTCTGAGCAATCCATTGGAGAAGCCTTGCAGGTTGCGCAGGAAAATCGGACCGAGCTGAAGGTACAGAAAAACCGTGAGCGGCTGGCCTCTCTGACGTTAAGTTCTGTGACGAATGAACGGATCCCTTCCATCCAGGCCTTAGGCGATGTCGGCCTGATTGGCAATCAAATCCCCGATGCGTTGACCACAGACAATGTCCAGGTCCTGATGACGGTGCCGATTTTCGATGGCGGACAGCGGGAAGGAAGAATCTCGGAGAGTCGCAGTCGAGTCAGGCAGGAAGCCATCAACACGCAGGATGTGCAATACCAAGTGGGATTGGAGGTTCGCGATGCGCTCATCACGATGGATTCGGCCAAACAGCAAGTGGCGGTGGCCGAAGAAGGCTTAAAGCTCTCACTCACTGAATTGGAATTATCGCGTGAACGGTTCGCGGTCGGTGTCGCCACCAATATTGAGGTCACGGATGCGCAAACCCGTGTGGCCCAAGCCCGGGATAATTTGATTGAAGGTCTCTTCACATTTAGTGCCTCCCGTCTGAGTCTGGCCCGGGCGCAGGGTCGTTTGGAAGACCTGTGACCGTGAGGGGTCAGGCGTAAAGCGTTAAGGAAGATTTCTTCGTCTCCTCACCCCTTACGCCTCACGCTTCAGGTCCTGAGCGGAATGAATAGAACATGAAAGACGGTTGAATATGAAAGACCACTTAATGACACAGATCAGGCAGGAAATCCGGACCGAGGCGAGCAAGCGTCGGACGTTTGCCATCATTAGCCATCCGGACGCGGGAAAAACCACGCTGACCGAGAAACTCCTGCTCTACTCAGGATTGGTCCGCACCGCCGGCATGGTGGGGGGGCGAAAAAACCGGAAAATGGCCACGTCGGATTGGATGGAAATGGAGCAGGAGCGCGGGATTTCCATTACTGCCTCGGCGATGCAATTTCCCTATAAGCAGGCCGTGATCAACGTGTTGGATACGCCAGGCCATCAGGATTTTTGCGAAGATACCTACCGGACGCTCACGGCGGCCGATAGCGCGATTATGGTGATTGACGCCGCGAAGGGCGTTGAAACCCAGACCCGAAAGTTGTTTGAAGTCTGTCGTCTTCGCCAAATTCCTGTGTTGACCTTCATCAATAAGATGGACTTGCCAGGACGGGCTCCGCTGGATCTCATGTCAGAAGTGGAAGACGTGTTGGGCATTCACGCCAGTCCCATCAACTGGCCCATCGGGTCAGGGCAAGACTTTCTCGGGGTGGTGAATCGGCAAACCCGACAGGTGTTGCTCTATACCAAAACGGCCGCAGGAGGGGCGTCGAAACCGGATCTTATGGAACTCTCGTTGGACGACCCCTCATTGAAAAGCCGTATGGCGGATTATATCTGGGATGAATTGATGCATGATTTGGAATTGCTGGATATCGCCGGGAACCCGTTCTCGAAAGATGACTTTCAAAATGGAAAAGTCACGCCGGTCTTCTTCGGATCAGCCATGACAAATTTCGGCGTGGAGACCTTTTTTGATGCGTTTGTGGAATTCGCGCCTTCCGCTCACGGCCGATTAGCGGATACGCCGGATGGCCGGGAACTCTTGATCGATCCGGTGGACACCCCCTTCAGCGCCTATGTGTTTAAACTCCAGGCTAATATGAATCCACGCCATCGCGACAGCACCGCGTTTTTACGAGTATGTTCAGGGCGGTTTGAGCGGGATGTGGTGGTCAAACATCATCGCACCAACACGGAGGTGCGGCTCTCACGGCCCCACAGTATGGTAGCCAAAGAACGCAATACGGTCGATGTGGCGTATCCCGGGGATGTCATTGGGATTATCAATACCGGGATTTTTCAGATCGGCGACACGATTTCGGTGGGGGATGGGTTCAATTACAAACCTCTTCCCCAATTTCAACCGGAAGTCTTTGCCCGCGTGCGGCCGACCGATACGACGATGCGGAAATCGTTCGACAAAGGGATCGAGCAACTCGCCAAGGAAGGGACGATTCAAATTCTTCGGAGTTTGGACGGCCTGGAATTTTTTGTGGCCGCCGTCGGAAAACTCCAGTTTGATGTGCTGGAATTCAGGCTGCAAAGCGAATATCGGGTCAAGGCCATCGTCGATACCTTGCCCTACGAATCCAGTGCGTGGCTGGTGGGCGATGTGGAGACCTTTAAACCGCCCTCTGATGCCCTGGTCGTCAAAGACAGCCGGGATCGAGCCGTCGTCCTGTTCCGCAGCTCATGGTCGAAAAACTTCGCCGGCGAACGCAATCCCGATCACAGCTTCCGTGATATGGGGTAAGCTTGTTTGAATGAAGCTTTCTTAAAGAAGTAAAAAGGGCATCCTCGATTAACAATTTAAGACTTTTTTTTCTCAAGGAAGGCAGAGCAATGAATTTGTAAAAATCTGAACTTCACTTGTCAGACAGTGTCAGATCAATGGTGAACAGATTGTCTGTTGAAAGCGAAAGGCCTTCCGGCAAACCGGGCCCTCTCTTCCTTGTAATTCCCGACATCTTTCATCACGAATCAACTCGCATCTATGTCATTCCCGACATTTGTAATCGGGAATCTATCTTGGTGTCGTTTCGGATGGATCCCCGCTACCAACCTGCGGGGATGACGACTGGTTTGCTTTCGGCTTAGCCCACATGCTCAATGTTATCTGACACTGTCCATCAACTGATATATAAGTGTTGACAATTAATTCGAGTCCGACCACTTTATAGCCTTTTTAGTTCGAGCCTTCCCATTCTGAACAACTAACTTCCCAATGCCTGGGAACGTGAATCCATTTTTGGTGCCTGCCACCTCTGTCAAGTCCTCGAAAATCCCATTCAAAGTTTTTTTCGATAAATCATGTCTGTTGGCTAATGCTCCAATCAACTGCGATTTCGTCGATGCCTTATTCCTCCTCGTGTCCTTTCCATTAAAGTTGTTACCAACAATTCATACACTTCCACCTCAATCTTGAGATCCTATTATACGATCAGCTCGGCATCGATCGATGACCGCGGCTAGCGGCGTGAATTGGTTTTGGTATCTCTATCGCAGGATGGGATTCAATAGATGTAGTAGTCACTCGGGACGACGAACATTTATTACCAACGCGGCGAGAAAGATTTCAGAGGCGGGTGGAGGCTTACGGGACGTTCAATAATTGGCAGGACATACCCACCACGCAACGACTCAACGCTATATGGAGGGGAACAATCTCGCAAAAAGAAAGTGGTTGATTTAACGCAAAGGCGACTTATGAGAAAACTCCCCTTTTCTCATGACACCATTAAACAAGGTGGCGTTGATGTGAGATTGCGGAATGCAATCCCTCTCGAAGTTTCGTAGAAGCTTAGAAAACCGCATCAATTGAATATTGGTTGCCGTATCTTAAACTTCCGTTCCGCGTCCCCGTAGCCCTGGCGATTGACAATTATGTCAGGCCCATCCGGGGGTTCCATGTTCAAGCGCGTGTGGTACTGAGTTTTCGAGGTGGGACAATTGCACCAATCATGTTACACTTATTGATATGTAACAATACCTTGTCAAGGAGAATTTCAGATGGATCAACTTGCCCGCATTACACATAGTCCTGAAATCATGGGCGGACGTCCTTGTATTCGTGGATTGCGTGTCACAGTGGGCACCATTGTAGGTCTGTTGGCCTCTGGTCATGCAGTCGATGACGTGCTCGCAGCTTACCCGTACCTTGAGAAAGAAGATATTCAGGCGGCACTGTCGTATGCAGCCTGGCGGGCCGAAGAACAAGAAATTCCTCTTCAGGCCACGTGAAGATCCTGATCGACATGAACCTCTCTCCTCAATGGGTGAGTGCATTGACACAACATGGATTCCATGCCGTTCACTGGTCAGAGGTTGGTGATATTCGCGCCAAAGACACCACGATTATGGAGTGGGCACGAAACCACAAATTTATTCTGTTCACGCATGATCTGGACTTTGGAGTGATCTTGGCCTTAACCAGATCCACTGGGCCAAGTGTGCTGCAGATTCGGACCCAAGACCCGTGCCAAGCAGGCTTGAACGCATGATTGTCACAACCCTCAACGAGCATGCCCTATCCCTCGAACAAGGAGCACTCGTCAGCGTTGATGAAGTCTCCTCCCGTATACGCATTCTCCCAATTTCTACTTAGAAGAGCCTTCAGCACTTAGGGCCACTCGTAACGAACAGATATTTGTTGTCCTGAGATAGGGGTTGAGAAAAAGTAATTCTTGTATCCGATTGATCTGCAAGCTTGTAACGTGATGAGAAAACCCCCCAATTCTCATAACTCAACAGGATTTAAATAACTATCTGTTCCGTTCGTGAAATACTCAACGTCCGCTTACGGCCAGAAGCGGACGTTTATAGGTACATTTTATAAACGTTACACCACCGCATGGCTCGATGAAGCGGCTAGCAAACCTGAATGGCAAAGGCAGAAGGAAGTGGTTAGTCAATATTCCCTTTTTTGATCTTTGTTTTCTTCATTTTAAAAACGCTCCCCTATATCTACTGAGGGGGGCTTTTGTTGCTATCAGAATTTAGCCTATCGGCTAATGCCCCTGAACGGTTTTTAAAGGGGATCACTTCATGAAACTTACCACTTGCAGTTAGGTGAGGCGGAGTATCACTTTTTTCAACTTTTACATCTACCAGTCCATTTTTTGCAAACACCTCACTTACTGACTGAATTATTTGCTCAAAAACTTGGTCTGGATTTTCATGATTTAAAAGCTCGGCCCGAACTTCAAAAACAAATTCTGAAGTTTGGACCAATTGCACTCGCTGAGCACTTTCATGTTCTAAATCAAAAGCTAAAGGTGACAGAGTGACATTTCCCACTCGAACTACTGTTGCTTGCCGTCCCTCAATTTGAAAACTTCTAAATGGCGAACCACATGCACAAGGGTCACGATAAAATCGCAAGCAATCGCCAATATCATAGCGAATAAAAGGCTGAATATGATTTGAAAGTACAGTTAACAACGCCGTGGTGGATAATTCTCCATCCGGAACAGGTTGTTTATTTTCATCTACTGCTTCTAATATGACCCAATCTTCAAGTACATGTTTACGGCCACAATCGCACTCATAAGCCATGAAAAGACACTCTGTACAAGCATAAGTATCAAGAATGCCAAGCTCAAGTGAAGGAAATGCTTTTTCAACGCGTTTACGAAGCTCAGACGTAAATGTTTCGCCGGCAACCTTAAAAAGTTTAGGTTCTATTTCTAAACGACCAACTTCTTGTTCTCTTGTCAAAATCTCCAGCATACTTGGATAAGTCACTATAGAAGCTATTTGTCCAATCCCATTGAGCTGTTTTACCGTTTTTTCGATCGGTTGGCCTACCGGAACAGGAATTGATTGTATTGCTAATCGAGGAGCTAAATGTTGCATAAGCTTACCAAGTCCGGCGCCAGCAAAATGGCCATTTCCCCCCGAAATCATCAGATTAGCACCTGCCTTTTGAATTTTATCGACCATCATTGATTGACGAAAAAGCCGGGCCAAGGCAAGGCCATAGACAAACTCAAGTACGGATGATGGAAGCACCACTACCGCAGGTTCCCCTGAACTTCCAGAGGTTCTAAAAACTGCATACTGGCCAATCGGAACGCCAAGGTTATCCATATTGGCCATATGTTCTCTTGCTTGAGCAAGAGTTAAAGAACGATCGGTGAGCCAATTATCAAATTCACCCATAAGATCAACCTTAGACGTTTCGGGAAGGTCGTTTAGTGTAATAAGATTTGTATCAGGCAAATGAGCATAAAGTTTATGAAAATATGGAGACTTTTTACGGGCCTTTTGTACAAGACGCCGAAGGTTTTTAAGCTGTTTGGCTTCAATCCTTTTACGACCTCCCCAAGCTGTCCAAATGCCTCCTATAAAGTATCCAAATGTTCGAATTAAGCTAAACTTCATGTAAATAACCTCTAACGTTCCTTAGTTTTATTACTCTACCCTGATTTTAGAGCAACACAACTCGAGCTTGATATAAACGGAACTACAGAGACGTTAGTAGTTAGCACGATGTGACAACGGTCAGTATGAAAACACCTTCCGCTTTCGGCCATCAGCGGACGTCGAAAGCTATTCTAAGTTCATGATCGAGCATTTTGAATGGATATCCTCAAACGACCAACTCCTTGCCATATTTTAGGATGTGACATTCCACACCCAGCGACTCTGCTTCTCGCTTGAATCGCGTATCGTCGGCTACTGCGAACCTCCGCTTCCATAAGAACGGAACGTTGTAATGACACGGTATGACAATTCGCGGCGAGATGATTTCAACGGCTTTCAGGGCTTCGGCTACATCCATGGTCCAAGTATTTTGTCCTAGCCCGCCTATCGGCAGCATCAGGACATCAGGAGCGAGCCCTTCCCATTCCGGAAGAAAAACCGAGTCGCCAAGATTCAGGACTGTCTTATCGCCAATCGTGATTTTGAACCCCATCGAGCCGATCCCGACACGCTCATTCGGCCCTGGCTGACGTCTAATCCTAAATCCGAGTATGGGAACGGCAATTGGCCCATGTTGCGACCTCACACCTTCAAAGCTGACGCCATCCAGCGTGACGGAATCGCCGACTCCAAGCGGATTGAGATTTTCAAACGGTACCCACGACGTCAATTCTCGCCCTCGAGGGTCAATCACGAGTATCTGGCCGTCGCTCATTCTTGTTAGCCCCGTGCCGCATACGACATGTGCTCCGGACGCAGCGGCGAGGCGATCTGATTGCCAATGGTGGTCAGGGTCACCATGCGTAATTGCAATATGAGTGACTGAAGACCACTCGGTCTCAGGAATGAGACTCTGGAGCTTGAAGATCCACAAATTCTGCCCTGGATCGATCGCGATTTTTGCAGATCCCTTTTCCACAAGAAAGGTGTTGTAGAGATAGTGGGTGATCTTCACTTTCTTCGTGCTCGTAGCCGCAATCCAAGTCGTAAGGAGCCCATCTTAGGGGGTTACAAAGTTATGAATCGTGTGACCTCCTCCCTTAAATCTGGACCGTTTTCAGGTTTAGAAAACGGTTTATTAAGAAGGAGAATTTTGATGAAGAAAGCGACGTCGGAGGCACTCTGCATTAGCCACCTAAACAAGTTCAAAACTCAAAGCCTGATTGGTCGTGAGCCGCAACAGTAACAACTCACCCATTGCCGAGGCAGGTGTCCAGAAGCCGCCACCGACGGCAATTTTTTCTGAATCTTGGGCCAAACAGACGGCAGATTCGACCAGCAACTTGCTTGTGGACTCCGTGCCCGGATCCCCTACGCCTTTGATCCGAGCCCGCATGACGTTGCCCTCACCCAGTTTCCCGACTAGGATGAGGTCGAAAAAGCCGTTTTCGCGTACTCTCTGACTCGGGCCCTGACCTGGCTTGGGCAAGACGAACTTCTTCAGCAGCCAGCGGGTGGGTGGCAAGGCAAGGGCCAGCATAAACCCACCGACTCCAAGAGCTCCTATCGTCGCAATCACCCAACCGACCGGGCCGCTGCCGATAAGTATGGCCTCTTCGTAACCAAAGTCTTCACCATAAAGATAGCCAAGCAGCGCGTTGCTCCGACGCACGATCTTGGTGTTTATCGGCCCCATGAAAAATGGCATCGTCCATCCTTTTAGGTCATCATCGTACTTTACAGCAACAGCCCTCATGCTTTGTGGACGGTCGGGGCCCTGGCGCTGGCCTTTGGGATTCAAGCTGTAGGGTTCCGTCATAACACGCCTTATGGAGGGATCCCGCGGACCTTCCTGCATCCAGTAAATAAGGCTGGCCAAGGTGCCGCCGCTGAAGCCGCCCCTCATCGCTTTAACCCTCAACTTAATGCGGGAGCAGGGTATTCCGTACCGCTCCTTCGCCTTGTGCTGCAGAAAAAAAACGCCCATGTCAGATGGAATCGAGTCGAATCCACAGGCATGTACGATGCGGGCACCGGTTTTCTCTGCCTCGGCCTGATGAGCGTCGATCATCTTCCGCATCCAGTGTGCTTCCCCCGTCAGATCGCAATAGTGAGTGCCAGTACTCACACACGCCTTCACTAGTTCGGAACCGTATTTGGCATATGGACCGACCGTCGAGCAAACCACTTTCGTCCGAGCTGCTAACGCTTCCAGAGACGCAACGTCATGGCTGTCGCCCGTGACGATAGGGATGTCCGTCCCGGCGGAACCGAGTTCAGACCGCACCGATTCCAACTTGGCTTGCTTGCGCCCACCAATGGCCCAGCGCAGGTCTCCTCCACTGCCATAGCGGGCTGCCATATGGTGCGCCACGCGTCGCCCCACAAAACCCGAAGCACCCCAGATCACGATGTCGAATTCGAAATTACGTACCATGACACGTTAAAAGCACCAGCAAAACAGGTCCAATATTTACCAAAAGCGAGTTTCGGTCCCACCGTCTCAATCCTG
>JAOTTP010000107.1 GCA_029864405.1 Nitrospirota bacterium | reverse complement strand
TCCATTCCATCAGGTAAAATCCAATGGTTCCGATCGCCCATAAACCTACGGACACGAGTAAGGCCAATGTCGTGTGGGTTTGAATCCGATATCGCTCCCTCCGGTAATAGCCAAGCAGATCGCGGAAGACAATAAACCCGATGCCGCCAAGAAAAATAAGGCCGCTAATGGATAGATTCACCAGGAGATCGCTACGATAGGGGATAAGGTTTTGAGAAAATGTCGAAAACCCCGCGTTGTTAAAGGCGGAAATAGCGTGAAAAACTCCATGTCCACATGCGTCTAAGAAGGGCATATCCCGGGAAAACCGCATGGTGAGGATGAAGGCGCCCAGGCCTTCTAGTGTAAACGTGATAATCAAAATGGTTTTGACGAAACGAATCAATCCAGCCAAATCCAATGAACTGAGCGCCTCAGCCATCATCATGCGGTCTCGCAATCCGATGCGTTGACCCACGGCAATAAGGAGGACCGTCGCGAGTATCGCATACCCTAACCCGCCCAATTGGATGAGGGTCAGAATGACGGTCTGACCGAACATCGTGAAATCTTTTTCCGTGTCCGCCACGATCAAGCCGGTGACACTGACGGCCGAGGTTGCCGTAAAAAGCGCGTTGAGAAAGCTTAATGGCTTCCCGGGGGTGGTGGCCCATGGGGTCTTGAGTAAGAGGGTGCCCACGGTGATCAACCCGACGGCGCCCAGTGTAACGAGCTGCCCGGCTGATAGCTGGCCGTGGGGAAATAATCGACGAACCGTCGCGGTCTGGATCCATGAACCCAGGCGGCCGGAAAGTGGTAAGGGAGTCGTCATGGAGGTCAAGGGAGTGACCTTAGGAAATCAAACACGAGGAGGGAAACGCGAAAAGCAGCAGGGTACCAGAAGCGATACACCTGAGAACAAAGCCGTGTGAGAACCTTTCTCCACAATCCGTCTTCATGGGCACCCTGACTTCCGGGGGGAAAAACCAAGGAAAAGGGAAATTTGCCGGCCAATCTTGTCTGAGGTGAGGTTTCCCTGTCAAGACTGATAGGCATCAGGTGGCTTTGAGGGAAATCCCCTGCTCGAGGAGTGGAGATAGGGCTTGGGCAGGATCGCGAGGGCCTCTTCATGCAGGGCCTTATGGAGAAACTGATTTTCCACCAGGGGAATTGGCCGATAATTGGAGACAGAGGGAGAGGAACGCCATATGTTCGATACGGCCCAATCCAAACCCTGTGAGATGGCCTTGTGCATGGAAGGAGGAATAGTGCAAGGGGTATTCCATAAAACCTCTTCAGAGGCTGTTGTCACGGGGGCTAAGAATCCCCCCTATTGGGAGGGGTTTTTAAAGGGATATTGGAGAATGCCAAAAGAAGGCGGAGAAAAGAACGTGTGCCTGGCGTGAAAAAGAGAGAAACTTTGTCTCAAAAAGAGACAACCTGTCTGTCCCCTTGCTTTGGTTTTCGTTGAAGTTTCTCTACTCGTGAGGGTCTACCTTTGGCGAATGGGGAATCGCTAGAGATGAAAAAAACTGAACCGTCCGTATCAGAAACGCCTGCTGAATGCTCAGCGTTTTGGGGAACCGAACACGTTCTGCGAAGTGTGGTCATCCTGAGTGATACGAAGGCTCTGGCTGAGTCGTGGGCCTGTTCGATCTGGGCACAGATCCTTCGCCCCGGGCTCAGGATGACCAAACGGTTGAGGGCTTCCCAGGGTTTTCCAGGTGGTCATCTCAGGCTTACCTGGGTACTGATCGATGATAGGCTGAAGTCCTGAGGAGCTCTTGTCATCCTGAGTTATACGAAGGATCTGGCTAAGCTATGAGACCGTCAACCCCGTCACAGATCCTTCGCCGTGGGCTCAGGAAGACGGCCCGACCGCGTCCTCCCCTGTTCGTCCAATGTCGGGGATACCTCCGGGCTGTCATCTCCGCAATGTTTCAGCGGGGATCCATCTAAAAAAAAAGAGAAGAGCTTCCTGCCAAAGGCTGTAGAAATGACGGAGAAGAACAGATGGATGCCCGATTACTGATGTCGGGCACGACAGATGGGAATGGATGTTCGATGACGAATGTTGTGAGTGAGGTTCGTACGGAAGTTCCGG
Source organism: Nitrospirota bacterium (assembly GCA_029864405.1). Lineage (GTDB taxonomy): Bacteria > Nitrospirota > Nitrospiria > Nitrospirales > UBA8639 > Nitrospira_E. The sequence goes on along the minus strand of JAOTTP010000107.1, from coordinate 1,801 downwards.
CCCCTGCCAATGACTGGCAGGGGCCGGTTTCAAGGCTTGCGAAAGTGCATTCACCCTTAGATGAAATAGTCGAAGTCGCTTTCCCGGCGGATCCAGCGGCGGAGCGCGAAAATGGCTGCCGGTTCCTGGTTGGGGTCCAGGCGAATCGTATAGTCCCGTCCTACGACTTGATGGCGGTGATCTTGAATTAGTTCGTGCAGTTGATAGGTGTCCTGTTCGCCAATTCCACATTCTTCAATAGGAATACGCAGGCGAGCTTCATGCACGGTATAGGGATCCATATTGACCACGAACAAGAGCATGTTGGTGTGGTCGGCATTCATTTTTCCATAAAAGAGAATATGGTCGTTGTCGGATTGGTAAAACCGCAGATTGGTGAATGTATGCAACGCGGGATGGTCACGTCGGATCTGATTGATGCGGGTGATATAGTCGCGGATGTTTCCGGGGCGATCCCAATCCCAGTGCCGGATTTCATATTTTTCAGAATCCTGGTATTCCTCTGTTCCGGGAATCGCCTTATTTTCACACAGTTCATAGCTATTGTAGATCCCGTAGGTCGGGGAGAGCGTGGCGGCGAGCACGAGCCGGAATTTAAAGGCCGGCCGCCCGCCTTGCTGAAGAATTTCCGGGAGAATATCCGGCGTGTTGGCGAAAAAATTCGGCCGGAAGTAGTCCTTCATCTGGGTCTGGGTTAATTCGGTCAGGTATTCGGTCATCTCGGCTTTGGAATTTCGCCACGTAAAATACGTGTACGACTGGGTATACCCGGCTTTCGCGAGCACTCGCATCATTTTCGGACGGGTAAAGGCTTCAGCAAGGAACAGGACATCGGGATGTTCTAATTGGATTTCCCGAATGAGCCATTCCCAGAAAATAACGGGTTTGGTGTGTGGATTGTCCACACGAAAAATTTTCACGCCATGCTCGATCCAAAACAGAAAGACCCGCTTCATTTCCTGCCACATGTCCTGCCAGGCTTCGGTATAGAAATCAAATCCGTAAATGTCTTCGTATTTCTTGGGAGGGTTCTCCGCAAATTTAATTGTCCCGTCCGGGCGTTGTTTGAACCATTCCGGGTGTTGCGTCACGTAGGGATGATCCGGCGTGGCATTGATGGCAAAATCTAAGGCGACTTCCATGCCATGGTTTCTGACGGCTTGTTGAAAATGGTCAAAGTCTTCCAGAGTTCCGAGAGCCGGCTCGACGGCATCATGACCTCCATGTCGACTCCCGATGGCCCACGGACTGCCCGGTTCGCCCGGTTTGGCCTTCAAGCTGTTGTTGCGGCCCTTGCGATTGGTCTCCCCGATAGGATGAATCGGCGTGAGATAGAGCACATCGAACCCCATCTCCCGAATGGCCGGAAGGCGTTTTTCGCAATCTTTAAATGTTCCCCCTTTTCCCGGCACTGTTCCTTCCGATCGGGGAAAAATTTCATACCATGCGCCATACCTGGCCCGCTCACGGTCCACGATGACTTCCAGCTCCTTTTCATACGTCGACCAGGCGGCCCGTAGTTCGTGCTGATCGACAAGGGCAGAGATAATCGGGTCTAGGGCGATGGCGATCCTGGCTTCCTGGTCGGGAGCGGACTTCCATTTATCCAACCAGAGTTTCAGCTCGGATTTATCGGGACCTTTCGCGAGGGCCATCGCTTCTTTGACGTGCGCCTCTCCCTCCAGGAGTTCGCTGGAAAGGTCCGGAAGCACCCCGTGTTTTTTGGTGAGTTCAATCCGCCAGGTTTCGAAACTTTTGACATAGGCTCCCACGGAATACAGATAGCGGGTGTTATCTGAGA
>JAOTTP010000186.1 GCA_029864405.1 Nitrospirota bacterium | reverse complement strand
CAAGCCGGACTCGCTGATGATCCTGACCTTGCTGCTCGCCTTCCTGGCCACCCTCGAGGTGTGGAAGCGCCCGAGCTGGCGCAACTACCTGCTGGCGGGGGCGGCGCTCGGGCTGGTCGTGTCGTCGAAGCCGTACGGCGGCGTCGTGGCCCTGCCGCTGGTCGCCGTCGCCGGGCTCCATGCGCGCCGCGAGCCGCGACAGCTGCTGCGGCTGGCGGCGGCCGGGCTGGCGGCGATCGGCCTCTTTGTGGCTCTCAATCCGTTCCTGGGAGTGCTGGCGGAATTTGCGGCCCGGAACCAGAGCATCTACGAAGGCCGCGGCGAGGGCCGCCTGGCGATGCTGCGGGCGACCTTGGCGGCGCCGATGCGTCTGCACGGAGCCGTCGTCGGCTGGGCGGCGGTCGCCGGCCTCGCCGGCCTCGCCTGGCGGTCCCGCTCGTTGTCGTCGCCGCCGGCCATGCGGGTGCCGTCGGGGCTGATCGTGCTGTTCGTCGTCGCCTACGCGCTCGTCAGTGCGCTTCTTTTCGGCTGGGTCAAGGCCAACCTGTGGCTTCCCTTGGCGCCGTTCACCGCGCTGGCGGCCGCCTTCGCTCTCGTCGGCGCCGGGCGCCGGTTGCCCTGGCGTGGCGGCAGGGTCCTGGCGTCAGCGGCGGGAGCCGCGTTGGCGTTGGCGCTCGCCTGGGGCTTGCTGCAATGGGTCTACCTGGTGCGTGTGCCCACCACCTGGACCGCCGCCTCGGACTATCTGGCCTTCCGTCTGCCGCCGCCGCTCAGCGGCAGGCTGATCTGGGTGGAGACGCCGCCGGGGGAGTTTCTTCCCGCCGTGCGGGCGTGGACCAAGGGTCATGCGACGCCGCTTCCGGTCGCCGACCTGGCCGCGGTGGCGCCGCAGCGTCTCGATCGGGCCGACGCCGAGCTGTTCCCACGACGGCGGCTGGAAGAGGACGGCGGCTTTTATCGCGGCCGGCTGGAGCGCTTCGCCGCCAGCGCACCTCTGGTGGT
>JAOTTP010000185.1 GCA_029864405.1 Nitrospirota bacterium | reverse complement strand
TTTGGTTTGAACCCCGCCGCACGTGTTGTGCTCAATTCGGTGTTTTTGAACGACGCCGTCGAGGCGGGTATGAATTCCGCCATCGTCAATGCTGTCAAGATTTTGCCTCTAACCAAATTCGACGAGCACGAGATCGAGGTCGCCCGCGAGTTGATCTATGACAAACGAAAGTTTGAAGGAGATATTTGCACTTACGACCCTTTGACGGAGTTCACAACGATGTTTGAGGGAAAGACAAGAAAGACGCTCAAACAGGACATTTCAGAATTACCCATCGAGGAAAAACTCCAGCGGCACATCATCGACGGCGAAAAGATCGGTCTCGAAGACTCGCTTGAAACTGCGATGAAAACCTATCCGCCTCTCGACATCATAAACACACACTTGCTTGCCGGGATGAAGATCGTCGGGGATTTGTTCGGCTCGGGCCAAATGCAGCTTCCTTTTGTACTTCAGTCGGCAGAGGCGATGAAGGCCGCCGTCAGGTATCTCGAACCCTTTATGGATAAGGTCGAGGGCTCGAACAAAGGCGTGATGGTGCTTGCGACGGTTAAGGGAGATGTCCACGATATCGGGAAAAACCTCGTCGATATAATTTTGACAAACAACGGCTATAAGGTAGTGAATCTTGGTATCAAACAGCATGTCGACGCGATACTCGACGCGGCGGTCGAGCACAACGCCGATGCGATCGGGATGAGCGGCTTGCTCGTTAAATCGACTCTCGTGATGCGGGACAACCTTGAAATAATGAACGAGCGAGGGATCAAAACCCCGGTTGTATTGGGCGGTGCGGCGCTCAACCGGCGCTATGTCGACAAAGACCTCATCCCGCTTTTTGAGGGAAAACTTTTTTACGCACGCGACGCGTTTGACGGCCTGAATGCGATGGATGCCCTAACCGGGGACGCGGCGACGCGGGGAGATGGTGACGCGGGGGCAAAAGCAAAGACTGCGGTTGCAGGGGACGGAGCCACGAATACGGCGACGCGGGTACAGGGTGACACCGTGC
>JAOTTP010000184.1 GCA_029864405.1 Nitrospirota bacterium | reverse complement strand
TGATATGCGTAAAAACATCTCCCTCAGGATGATAGGTTGGGGGCTGTGCTTGCCCAATCAAAGCGCAGACTTCAGGTAAAATGACGTTGAGAAGACCGGCCTTATGCAGGAGCTTCAATCCATCCCCCGGTCGAGGCGACTTGACAAGAATTTGGGTTAACTCAGGGGTAATGCGTTCGACGCTAATTCCCGCGAGTCGTGGCGCATACAATTGAATTGCAGATAGAGTGGCTCGATCAATGGTGAAGGACAGCGTTGCCGCAAACCTGATTGCGCGGAGCATGCGGAGGTAGTCTTCCTTGAATCGTTGTTCGGGATCGCCAATGGTCCGGAGTCGCTTGTGCCGAATGTCTTCGAGCCCTCCAACGAAATCAATGCACGTGTTTTCGATTGGGTCGTAGAACACCCCGTTCATTCCAAAGTCTCTTCGTTTGGCATCCTCTTCTGGAGAAGCAAAGGCAATGGCCTCCGGCCGCCTGCCGTCCCTATACGAGAGATCCATGCGAAACGTAGCGACTTCGAATGATAGGTCACCAATGAGCACCTGCACAACGCCAAACGCCTTTCCGATGGATTTCGATTTAGGAAATCGCCGTAAAATTTCATCAGGGGGAGCGGAGGTCGCAATATCGATGTCTTTTGGGTTACGTGACAACAACCAGTCTCGGACACAACCTCCAGCAAAAAAGGCAATGTATCCCGCGTGGTGTAATTCCCGTACGATTGACAGCGCGGCATTGAATGTTGCATCCCGGCTAATTTTCACGACGTCATTTTCCCTTTCGCGAATCGTCCTAAGGTTTAGAAGCTAATAAATCCAGATTCAATAATCGGCATTGGTCCGAAAAGTCTGACTCTGTTCAGATTTGAAGAGACACGCGTGCTCGACAGATGGCTTGGGTAGAATGCAGCCTACCGAGGCGACCCTGCATCGGTATGTCGCAAATCTGCTACTTGATACGAATTTTATCCATCACAGCGATGAAGCTCAGAATTTTCCGCTTAGCCTTTAAAACCTT
>JAOTTP010000183.1 GCA_029864405.1 Nitrospirota bacterium | reverse complement strand
TGTCGTCGTGGAATCCACGCGTGGGTGCCTTGGTTGATGGTACGGCTGCAGTATCCACAGTGTGGCGCGCCAGGCCGAAGTCGAGCACCTTGATCCGGCCGGTTTCAGAAAGCATCACGTTTGTCGGTTTCAGATCGCGATGCGTCACGCCTTTGCGATGTGCCGTGATGATCCCGTCGACCAACGGAACGGCGAGATCCACGAAGCTGGACAGCGGGAGGCCACGACTGGGAATCAGCTGATCCAGCGTCTGGCCCGGCACCCATTCCATGGTCAGAAAGCGAACGTCGTCGGCAGACTCCACGGAATAGACGGTGACGATGTTCGGGTGATTGAGCGTGGCCAGGATTCTGGCTTCATGCTCGAAGCGAGCGAGCCTCTCACGGTCATTCGCGAAGTCCTCGGGCAGCACCTTGAGTGCGACGGGCCTCTCGAGTGTGGTGTCGAGCGCCTTCCAGACCACACCCATCCCGCCTTCGCTGACCTTCTCGATCAGACGGTAATGGGAGAGCTGATCACCAGGTGCAATGTTCATGTCGCTCGTGCCTGCATTGCATGCCCCGCGCCAGACGTGGCGAGACTGCTCACGTCCGCTAACTCGACTCAGGGCAATCACGTTGCCGGTCCGGTACTAGCATGCTGCACGTCGTCAGTGCGGGGCACGCGTGCCAGAATGGCACTTCCGGCTGCCAGTGGGCGCCAACCGCGCCCTCCCGTCTCGAGCCACTCTGCCCGGAACTGCGCCTCATGGTACAGTTTATGGCCCTATCAGCGTGAGCGTGTTCATCCTGCAGAGGTACCTCGTGTCGGCAAAGATCCAGGTTCCCTTCAATCGGCCCTGCCTGACTGGCAACGAAGAGAAGTACCTCGTAGAGGCCGTGGCGCGAGGGCACATCTCCGGAGACGGCGAATTCACACGACGTTGCAGCGCCCTGCTGGAGAAGCGTCTCGGCGCACCACGCGTCTTCCTCACCACATCATGTACACATGCATTGGAGCTGTCCGCGCTGGTCCTTGATGACA
>JAOTTP010000182.1 GCA_029864405.1 Nitrospirota bacterium | reverse complement strand
CGTGGTGATGCTGCTGTTCACGGCGGTCGTCTGTCTCGTGCTCGGCCTGGGTGTGCCGACCACGGCAAACTACATCCTCGTTGCCACGCTCATGGCGCCCGTCATCGTTGAGCTGGGCGCGCAGGCGGGTCTGGTGATCCCGCTGATCGCGGTGCATTTGTTCGTTTTCTACTACGGCATCATGGGCGACATCACGCCGCCCGTCGGGCTCGCGAGTTTCGCCGCGGCGGCGATCTCGGGCGAAGACGCGATCAAAACCGGGGTGCAGGGTTCGCTGTACGCGTTGCGCACCGTCGTTCTGCCGTTCGTCTTCGTTTTCAATCCGACGCTGCTTCTGATCGATGTCCACAGCTGGGCCGAGGTGATTCTCGTCGCGCTTGCTGCAATCGCGGCGTCGCTCGTTTTCGCGGCCGCGACGCTCGGATGGTTTCGCACCCGCTGCACGTGGTGGGAGATCGGTGTGCTACTCGTCGCCACCTTCGCGCTGTTCAGGCCGGACTATTTCATGGACAAGCTCGCTGCGCGCTATGTCGACGCCCCGGCCAAGGAGATTGTGAAGGTCGCGCAGGCGCTTGGAGAGAATCAGAGACTGGTGATGATCATCGGCGGGATGACGCTCGAAGGCGAAGATCTGCGCAAGACGGTCGCGGTACGGCTAGGCAGTCCGGGCGATGGCCGCAAGCGGCTGGCCGAGGCGGGTTTGACATTAACCATGCTCGGCGACGAGGTGCGCGTCGCGACCGTGCGTTTCGGCAGCCGCGCGAGGAAGTCGGGTTTCGAGCAGGGCTGGCAGATCGACCGGCTCAAGTTGCTCGCCGACCGGCCATCACAGCACTGGATTTACCTGCCGGCGCTGGCACTCGTCGGATTCGTGTTCTTCAGTCAGCGTGCGCGCCTTCGCCGCAAATAAAATCGATAATAAACAAGCATTTACGGTTATTATCGGGCTGTAGCATCCCGCCTCCGCCGCTGAAAATGCTGCGCACAAATTGCGCAGCACGGCGGTTGGTGAGGGGTCAGGCGGCGGGATTCA
>JAOTTP010000055.1 GCA_029864405.1 Nitrospirota bacterium | reverse complement strand
GTCAAAGGGACTTCCACCCTCAAGCTGTTGAACATGCTCGGCACACTGGTTTTGGGTCCTTTTGCCGAAACAAAAGGACCTCGTGCACCGGGACGAAACCCGGATAATTTCAAAAAAATTATCGTGCACTTCTCAATGATTCGCCCAACGTCGCGTTGAGAGTTTTGATATGCTACGGTTTCCCCTTTGGACTTTTTCAGGTGCAATTTCATGACCAGACATCTTCACATCGACGCATTTTCAGGAGTCAGCGGGGACATGTTTCTCGGTGCCCTGGTGGACACGGGTGTGCCCTTGTCTGCCCTTGAAAAAGGCCTGAAAGCTTTAGGCATTAAAGGCTATCGGCTTCGGGAACAGCAAGTGATCCGCAACAGTATCCGGGCCACCAAAGTAGATGTGGATATTCGAACCGGCTTCACGAAACCGTTGTCGCTTGCTGCCATCCGCAAAACGTTAGGAAATAGTCTCCTGCCTGACGCCATTCGCACCAAGGCCCTTCACACCTTCCAACTACTGGCCGAAGCCGAAGGCCGGGTGCATGGCCAAGAGCCGAATAAGGTACATTTTCATGAGGTAGGCGTGATCGATTCGCTGGTGGATATTGTTGGGACCCTGCTGGGCTTTGCGCATCTGAACATCTCGACGGTGTCATTCTCTCCCATCAATCTTGGAGCCGGCACTATTTCCACGGCGCATGGCCTGCTTCCCGTGCCCGGACCGGCAGTGGCCCACATGGCCCAAGGCATTCCGGTGTTTTCCAACGGACCAGCCATTGAATTCACGACCCCGACCGGTATCGCGTTGGTTAAAACTCTCTCCCAAGATTGTAAACCGCTCCCACCCTTAACACCACAAACGGTGGGCTATGGCGCGGGCACCGCCGATCCTCATGGCTGGCCGAATGTGCTCCGTCTGTTTGTCGGAGTTCCAAACTCGGATGCCCCGGCTCAAACGGAACGCATTATCCAGCTTGAGACAAATATCGATGATATGAATCCGCAATTGTATGAGGTGATCATGGAGCGCCTGTTCGAGGCGGGAGCTCTCGATGTCACCTTGACGCCGACCATCATGAAACGGAGTCGGCCCGGGACGATTGTGACGGTCATTGCGTTCTCACAGGATCTTCAAGCGCTGCAGTCGATACTATTTTCCGAAACCTCAACCCTAGGAATACGGATCCAGGAAATGGATCGAGCCATTCTGCCTCGCTCCTCCCAAGCGATTCGCTTGTTGGGTGGTTCAGTCCGCATGAAGATTGCCGATCTTGGACAGGGCCGTTCTAAGGTTACTCCCGAGTATCGTGATTGTGTCACGTTGGCTGAGCGTACCAAGCAGCCTGTTCAAATGATCATCGAACTCGCACGCCGGACGTATGTCAGTGCAAAAATTCCATCCCCACGCAAAACCTCTCCTGCCAAATTGGCACGGCGTAAGTAACCCACGCATGTCCTCCACGCCACACACCAAACCGCTTCTGGCGATTACCATGGGCGATCCTGCCGGGATCGGTCCCGAAATTATCGTGAAGGCCCTCCAGCTGCCGAAAGTCTGGCGAGTCTGTCGGCCACTGATCATTGGCAGCCGGACCATTGTGGAACGCACCGCGGAATCTTTAGGGGCCTCTCTTGTTCTTGTCCCAGTGGGCGGTCACGAATCATCTCCTAATTCTCGCCTCTTCCGCCGCGGCTCTCTTCCGGTGTTGGATCCCTTTTCCGGATCGATCCGTCCGGTCAGGCTTGGGCAAGGAACGGCACGGTCCGGGAATATGGCGGTCACGTGCATCCAAACAGCCGTCCGGTTAGCCCAGGCGGGTTGCGTGCAGGGCATCGTCACGGCACCCATTAATAAACATGCGATTCATTTAGCGGGACACACCTATCCGGGCCATACCGAAATGTTGGCGGACCTGACGAACGCCACCGAGTCGGGGATGATGATTGTGGGAGGTCCGTTGAGGATTTTATTTGCGACCACACATCTGGCTCTTCGTGAAGTCCCGAACGTGTTGACGCCCGCCACGATCCTCCGGGCCATTCGATTGGCCCATCAGGGACTCACCCGATTGTTCCACATTCAGAAACCGCGTATTGGCGTGGCGGGCCTCAACCCCCATGCAGGCGAAAACGGCCTGTTTGGCGACGAGGAAGGCCGCCTTATTCAACCCGCCATTCAGCAGGCGAAAAAACAGGGCATTGCCTGTACCGGTCCTCATCCCGCCGATACCTTGTTTGGCAAGGCGATGCGAGGGTCATTTGACGGCATTGTCGCCCTGTATCATGACCAGGGTCTGATTCCACTCAAAACCGTGGCCTTCGGACATTGCGTGAACATCACGGTGGGCTTGCCGATTATTCGCACGTCCGTTGACCATGGCACTGCGTATGATATTGCCGGGCAGGGGAAGGCCAACCCCACCAGCCTCGTTGAGGCCATTGAGATGGCTGCGACGTTGGCCACACACTCGACGTAGTCCCAAGGCGTAAACATGGCAAAGCCACAGTCTGCATCCCCCGCCAAACCACCGGCATCTTCGACTGGACGTTCCTGGAGTGCGAGAAAAATTGCTGCCGCCACGTTGCAGACGATTGAGCGCACCCGGGCTTTCAGCGATGATGCCTTCGATGACATCACCAAGGACCTCGTGGTCTCCGAACGCGATCGGCACCTGGCGTTTGAATTAGTCTATGGAGTGTTGCGGCATTACCTCACCCTGGATTGGCGATTAGATCAGGTCTCCCGCAAACCCATGGTCCGCCTGCCGCTGACGGTCGCAACGACGCTACGGGTCGCCGCCTATCAATTGCTCTATCTCGATCGTATCCCGGCTTCCGCCGCGGTAAATGAAGCCGTTCAACTGATCCGGAAACAACCCGGCCACAATTGGTCCGGTTTCGTGAACGCCGTGTTGCGCAATCTGCTTCGGCAGCCTGTTCCCCCCATGCCCGATCCAGCCGTCGATGCCACCAAGGCCCTCTCCATTCGATATGCGTGCCCACCCTGGTTAGTTGATCGCTGGCTGCAATTCTTCGGATTCACACAAGCTGAACACCTTTGCCAAAAGTCTATGGATATTCCACCGTTAACGATTCGAACGAATTCTCTTCGGTGTTCTCGTTCGGATTTGCTTGCCCGCCTCCAATCCGAAGGAATACTTGCACAGGAAACCACCGTGAGCCCCGTAGGGCTGACATTAGACAAATGTGGTAATCCCGGAGAGCTGTCCGCCTTGAAGGACGGTTGGTGTTATGTGGAAGACGAAGCCGCCCAACTGATTCCCTTTCTGCTTGACCCTCAGCCCGGCGACCGGGTTCTCGATGCGTGTGCGGCTCCAGGAGGGAAAACCACGCACCTCGCTCAATTGATGAAGAACCAAGGGACCATCGTGGCCCTTGATCGCCATCAAGGACGGTTGGATCGCCTCGTCTCTAATAGTGCCCGGTTGGGGATCTCCATTGTTCAGCCCGTCCACTATGACCTGACCGAACGGTCCGGCGCCGGCCAGGCAACCGGTTCCTCAACAACCCATCGTCCCCTTCCAGCCATGCTGGCCCAACCGTTTGACCGCATTCTGGTCGATGCGCCGTGTTCCGCTCTCGGGATTCTTCGCCGGCACCCTGAAGGAAAGTTATTAAAAGCGCCTTCGACCATCCAACATGCTCAAGCCCTTCAACGCGAGATCCTCAATCGGATCTGTGACCTCTTGAGACCAGGGGGAATCTTGGTCTATAGTGCCTGCTCGGTCGAACCGGAGGAGACGACGGAGATTCTCTCCGGTTTTTGTCAGCAACATCCAGAATTTTATCAGGAACCCGTCACACCTTGGGTGCCCGCCGCCGGGCAATCACTCATCACTGACCCTGGGCATTTGTGTACGGCCTTTCAGACGTTGAACATGGACGGGTTTTTTGCGTGCCGGTTGAAAAAATCTGAATGACAATGCCAGCCACACCCTTGATCGCTCCATCTATTCTTTCTGCTGACTTTGCCCGCCTGGCGGAGGCCGTCCAGATGGTTGAAGCGGCCGGTGCGGATTGGATTCATGTGGATGTGATGGATGGCCATTTCGTCCCCAATTTGACCGTCGGTCCGCCAATGGTTGAAGCGCTTCGCAAGGTAACCTCCTTACCATTAGATGTTCACCTGATGATGACGAACCCGGATGCCTTTATCCCTGAGTTCGTCGATGCCGGAGCCGATCTGTTGACCGTGCATGTCGAAGCCTGTCCACATTTACACCGAACGGTTCAGTCTATTAAGGAACGACAGATCAAAGCCGGAGTGTCCTTGAACCCCGCAACGTCCGTCACCACTATTGAGGAAATACTTGGCGACGTGGATTTAGTCCTGGTGATGTCCGTGAATCCCGGGTTCGGAGGTCAACAGTTTATCTCCTCCAGCCTGGACAAGATCAGACGGATCCGGACGATGATGACCAATTCCCGCAGCTCGGCTCATTTAGAGGTCGATGGGGGAGTCAACCTGACCAACGTGGCTTCCGTGATTCACGCTGGCGCAACGGTGCTGGTTGCCGGTTCCGCCATTTTCGGCAGCAAGAATATTCCCGAAACCATTCGACAGATGCGAACCGCGACTCAGACAATCATTGTCTAATCGGGCCCATGAATTCTCCCAATAATACGGACAGCCTTCATCCTCTCGAAATCCAGGTCTTGCGAGCACTGGGAAAAGACCCCCAGCCGCTCACCGACCTTCAACTCGCCCAACACACGGAGCTTGCTGCCTCCCAAGTGAGTATGGCCGTCGGGTGGCTGCTCACGAAACAATTGGTGAGCCTGACGTCCGAAACCACGACGACGTATGTGTCCCTCACTACGGTCGGCACACAATTCCAACAGGCGGCCTCTCCACCTGAATGGATACTTCAGACGGTGAAGACTGCCGCTCAAGAGGGCTCATCACCCACCGTGAAGGACCTTCAAGGCACGGGACACTTTCAGCCCACTGAACTGAGCCGCGCAATCGGTATCTTAAAAAAAGAGGGGGTCCTCCAATTAGGAACAGGCGGGACGTTGGAAGCCACCGGCCAAGCGAGTGCCACCATTGAGGCCTTGCGTTCACTGCTCAATCGGGTTCATGAAGGCTCGCGTCCTCTGGATTCGTTTGCTTCCGATCACCAGTCGTTGCTTCGACAATACGCCGTCAAACGCGGTAATACGCAAGAACCCTTTCGCATCGACGACCATACCGAACGGGCATATTGCCTCACGGATGAGGGCAGAAATCTCCTGCCTCATTTACGGGAAGGGGCCGCTCAAGAAATTTCTCAATTAACACCAGAACTGCTAAAAGACGGATCCTGGCGAAATGTGTCCTTTCGCAAATACTCCATCAACCTCCGACCTCCTCGCCTGGCCGTCGGCCGACGCCATTCCTACCGAGAATTTCTCGATACCGTGAAATACAAACTCACGAGTATGGGATTTCAAGAAATGCGGGGCGAACTCATTGAGACGGAATTTTGGGATATGGACGCACTCTTTATGCCTCAATTCCATCCCGCTCGGGCCATCCATGATGTGTATTTTGTGAAGAATCCCCAAAAGGCCAAAACGATTCCTGAGCCATTTCTCAGCCAGGTGGCCCAAGTTCACCGGGATGGGGGAACCAGTGGATCGAAAGGGTGGAAGTACGAGTATGACAGTGAGCGGGCGAAGCGCTTGGTGCTCCGCAGCCAAGGCACCGCCGTCTCCGCTCGAACATTGGCACAAAATCCCCCGATTCCCGGCAAGTTTTTTTCTATTGCCCGGTGTTTTCGCTATGACAATGTCGATGCCACACACGCCACAGACTTTTTCCAGGTGGAAGGGATAGTGCTCGGCTCTGATATCAACTTCCGAACGCTCCTGGGTCTCCTGCAATTGTTCGCCACGGAAATGGCTCAAGCGAAAGAGATCCGATTTTTCCCGGCCTATTTTCCGTTTACCGAACCCTCGGTGGAATTGCATGTCCGTCATCCGAAACTTGGATGGATGGAACTGGGGGGAGCCGGGCTTTTCCGCTCTGAAGTCACCGTGCCTTTGGGCGTGACGGTCCCGGTCATCGCCTGGGGACTCGGGTTGGATCGAATGGCCATGGTAGCCCTTGGCATACAGGATATTCGCGATTTATTCACCTCAGATTTGGAAGCGGTCCGCAATATGCGCCGTCAATTCTAGCCACTCACGATGCCAACCATTTCCATTTTCCAAGAAGATTTCTGTGGACTTATCGGCCGTAGCGCCTCCATGTCCGACATTGAACAATGGATGCCCTATGTGAAAGGGGAGGTGAAAGACGTCTCACCGGACACCGGTGAAGTGCGCGTGGAACTTCAAGATACCAATCGGCCTGATTTATGGTGTGTGGAAGGGATTGCCCGACAAATTCGATCCGTTCTGAATAAAGGGATGACCCCTTACGCCTTCTTTTCTGATAAGAAAGGAGCGAAACGGCGGATTCAAGTGGCCCAGGGCATGGAAGCCGTTCGACCGTATGTCGCGGCTTGCGTATCGTTGGGATATGCCATGACACCGGAGGGTCTCGACCAATGTATTCAAACTCAAGAAAAGTTAGCTGACGCCTTTGGGCGAAAACGTGAAACAGTTTCCATTGGCCTCTATCGCTTTGCCTCCATTGCATTTCCTGTCACGTATGGCCTTGTGAAACCCGATGAAATTCGATTTACGCCATTGGGATTTGAGGAAAAAATGACTCCACAAGAAATCCTCACGGTCCATCCAAAGGGTCTGGAATATGGATCAATCCTCGCGGGGTGCGAACGTTTACCACTCCTTTGGGATTCTGATGGACAGGTGTTGTCCTTTCCGCCGATTATCAATAGCCGGGAACTTGGTGAAGTGCAGTTGGGAGACACTGATTTATTCGTGGAAGTCACGGGAACCGATCTCAGTATGGTCGTGTTGGCCTTGAACATTTTTGCCTGCAATTTAGCGGATCGTGGGGCCACCATCGAATCGGTGGATATTACGTACCCCTACAAAACGGAATTCGGCACGACCGTTACAACCCCGCTGGACATGAATCAATCCCAACGGATTTCCCTGGAGGCGATTGAACAGGCCTTGGGAATGCCACTCGGATCAGAGGCTATTCAAGAGGCCTTAGCCTCTTACGGGTACCAGGTGAAAGCGACCAGGCAATCGGTATCCGTCGCCTTACCCCCATTTCGAAACGATTTGATGCATGTGATGGATGTGGCGGAAGATGTCGCCATCACCCGAGGCTATGATTCGTTTTCTCCCATCATGCCACAGACCTTCACCGTTGGCAGTCTCTCCGTGGAAGAACAGACCAGCGATCGGATTCGTGATCTTCTGGTCGGGTTTGGCTTTCAGGAAATTTTTTCCAATATCATGGCATCTCATCAGGAATTGGTGGACAGAATGCGGATCGCTGACACCGAATATGCGCGACTTGTAGAAGTGGACAACGTGATGTCCCAAACCTATGCCTGTCTGAGACCTTCCATTTTGCCGTGCCTGCTTCGGGTGGAAGCCCAATCGCCTCGTGCCTTTTATCCCCATCTGTTATTTGAGGTGGGAGAAACGGCTCAACTGGATTTGGAGGCCAATGTGGGTTCTCGCACCACACTGTCCATTGCCGCCATTAGCGCCAATTCCGGAGCGAATTTTTCAGAGATTCACAGCTACCTGGATTTATTGATGTATTACATGGTGTGGCCATACGAACTTGAGCCCGTCACTCATCCCTCATTTTTAGAGGGACGAGTCGGCCGAATCCGTTGTCATGGCCATGCAGTGGGATATATTGGAGAGTTTCACCCGGAAGTACTCGAAGCCTGGCAAATCGATATGCCCACTTCCGGGTTTGAATTTGAGATACGAAAACCTGAAGCTTAAGCGGCGACGGGTTGTCCATCTCCCTTGGTGAGAGACACAAGGTGAGAAAAGCCTTGAGGATCGTGAATCGCCATTTCGGAGAGCATTTTTCGATTTAACAACACATTGGCTTTTTTCAGGGCATTCATGAATTGACTATAGGTGACTCCTTGCGCTCGAACCGCCGCGTTGATCCGAGTAACCCAGAGCTGCCGGAAATTCCTTTTTCTCTGCTTTCGTCCGGTATACGCATACGCTTGTCCCTTATCCACTGATTCGGTGGCGGTCCGGAAAAGCTTACTTTTTCCTCCATATTGGCCACTCGCCAGTTTGAGCCGTTTTTTCCGGCGCTGTCGAGTTTGTGGCCCACCTTTTACCCTTGGCATGACACGTTCTCCTTTGTTTCTAAAATATTACTTATAGGGGAGTAATCGAGACAGCGAAGTTCGGTCTTCTTTTCTGACCTCTGCTGCACCGCTTAGTCGGGATTTTACTCCAGGTGCCTTGGAAGTGAGGATATGACGCATTCCTGCCTTCCGACGCATCCACTTGCCCGAGCCGGTCCGTTTAAATCGCTTACTGGCTCCTGAGTGATTTTTTAATTTCATTTTTGCCATATCTTATTCCCTTTTTTCAACGACCGACAAATTGACAGGCTTCCTCAGTTGGCCAATTATTTTGGAGCGACCACCATGTAAAGATTCCGGCCCTCCATTCTGGGAGGACTTTCAATATTTCCTGCTCCTTTTAACTCCTCAATAACCTTCTGAATCGCTTTGAACCCAAGCTCTTGATTGGCCATTTCTCGCCCTCGAAACATAACCGTAACTTTGGTCTTATTCC
This sequence comes from Nitrospirota bacterium, assembly GCA_029864405.1. Classification (GTDB taxonomy): domain Bacteria; phylum Nitrospirota; class Nitrospiria; order Nitrospirales; family UBA8639; genus Nitrospira_E. The sequence continues at coordinate 7,812 of JAOTTP010000055.1, read as the reverse complement.
CATCTTCCAGGAAATCCCGGATTTGGCGGACCTTCGTCTCCATGTCGTGCTTGTCTGTCCGAGGCCGAAATTTAACTTCCTTAACCTGGGTGGATTTCTGGTTAAGTCGCATGCGATGTTCTTTTTTGCTCTGTTCATACTTAAATTTCCCATGATCCATAATACGGCAGACCGGAGGTTCTGCGGTAGGAGCCACTTCCACCAAGTCATATCCAATTTCCCTCGCCTGCCGAATCGCCTCTGATGTCTTCAGGATTCCAAGCTGTTCACCTTCAGCACCAATAACCCGGACTTCAGGATTTTTGATGAAATGATTAATACGTTGTTTGGGTGTCACCGGTCGAGTCATTCGAAAAGTAAAGAACCCTTCTTAACAGCCTCGGGCATGTCTTCCCGAATAAGCGTCACAATATCAATGATAGACATCGTCCCCAAATTTTTTCCGTTCCTTTGTCGAACCGCAACCATCTGTGCTTCAGCTTCACGATCCCCCACGACAATCATGAAGGGAACCTTTGCCTTTTCAGCCTCACGGATTTTAAGGCCAATCTTTTCATTTCGCAAGTCCAAGACGACGCGGCAGCCTTCCCGACGAAGATTTTTTTCCACCTCTTGGGCATAGCCTTGATGTTTTTCTGAAATTGGGAGGACCATGACCTGAACTGGGGCCAACCAGGCCGGAAAGGCTCCCCCAAAATGCTCCAAGAGAATCCCAAAAAATCGTTCAATCGATCCTAGTAAGGCCCGGTGAATCATGATGGGTTGATGCGTTTTCCCATCCTCCCCCACGTAGGTCAGTCCAAACCTCTCAGGATTATTGAAATCGATCTGAACCGTTGAACATTGCCAGGACCGGCCTAAGGCATCTTGAATTTTGACATCTATCTTAGGACCATAAAAGACCCCTTCCCCCGGATCTTCCTGGTATGCATAGCCGCCGTCTTTCAGAGCAGTTTCCAGCGCCAACGTCGCTTGATCCCATTGGTCGATCGTCCCCACAGCTTTTTCCGGCCGAGTGGATAGAAACATCTTGAATTCGGTAAATCCAAAAGTCCCCAACATACTCGTAATAAATTTCAGGACCTTCTGCACCTCTTCGCCCAACTGGTCAGGCCGGCAAAATAAATGGGCATCATCTTGGGTAAATCCCCGAACCCGCATCAGGCCATGTAAGACCCCGGATCGTTCATACCGATAGACCGTTCCCAATTCCCCATAACGGATAGGCAGATCCCGATAACTGCGCAAATGTGTTTTATACACCATGATATGAAACGGGCAGTTCATGGGCTTTAATTGATATTCACTGGACTCAACAGGCATGGGGGTGAACATATTTTCTTTGTAGAAATCCACATGGCCGCTGGTTTTCCATAAATCCAACCGAGCGACATGAGGGGAATAGACCAACTCATACTGGTTGGCTAAATGTTGTTCCCGCCAAAAATTTTCAATCAGCAGACGGATCTGTGCGCCTTTGGGATGCCATAAAATCAGACCAGGTCCGGTTTCGTCCTGAATACTAAATAAATCCAGGTCTTTCCCAAGCTTTCGATGGTCCCGGCGTTTGATTTCCTCTAAATTGTCTAAATGAGCCTGCAAAGCCTCTGCTGAAGGGAAGGACGTGCCATAGAGCCGTTGCAACATGGGATTCCGTTCATCCCCCCGCCAATAGGCTCCCGCACTATTCAGGAGTTTGAATGCTTTGACATAGCCAGTGGCCGGCAGATGGGGGCCACGACAGAGGTCGACGAAGTCCCCTTGGGTATAAGCGGACACCGGTTCTCCATCAGGAAACCCCTGAATGAGCTCTACTTTATAGGGTTCACCACGACTTTTGAAAAATTCTATCGCCTCTTCCTTGGAGAACTCACGTCTTGAAACCGAAAGGTTACGTTTAATGATGTCCAAAGCTCGGGCTTCGATTTTTTCTAGATCTTCCGGCGTGAACGGGCGTTCAAAGGCAAAGTCGTAAAAGAAGCCCCCTTCAATGGCTGGACCAATGGTCAATTGTGCAGTAGGAAAACACTCTTTCACCGCTTGGGCCATGATATGAGTACTACTGTGCCGATAAATTTCTTTGCCTTCTGGCGAATCAAACATCAGCGGCTGCAACGTCGAATCGGTTTCCAATGAAGCCAGCAGGTCAATTTCCACGCCATTGGCCTTAACGGCAAAGACTTCAGGCGGAACGGCTCCGTTCAGTTGCTCTATTGCGGCTTTCGCCGAGATCCCTTTAGGAAGGGCCTGACTATTCTTGCCTTGAAGTGATACCTGAATAGATTCCATAGTTACAGTAAATACAGTAAAAAAACCTAATAAATTTAGGTTCTCCATTCCGTGATGGACGCAAGAAAAGGCACCACTCCCCTCAAAAGGAAGCTGGATGCCTTTCAGGCTTTCTTGGAAAAGATAGTGGTAGGCGCGGGCGGTATTGAACCGCCGACCTCTACCGTGTCAAGGTAGCGCTCTCCCCCTGAGCTACGCGCCTATATCCTACCCGACATATGCTAGACTGCATCGGTGGCCTTGTCAAGAAATGTTTTATTTTTCAAGGGGAAAGAGAAAGGCTACCCGGCTGAATCAGATTCCGTCTTCCTGCGTTTTCCGGCAGAAGATTGCTTTAACTGATTGACGGAAATTTGAAATTCCGTAATTTTTTTCCTGAGCGTATTGCGATTGAGGCCCAGAAGCCGGGCCGCCTTAATCTGATTGCCGTGCGTTTCCCGTAATGCCAGTTCAATCAAGGGCCGTTCAACAGCTCTCATCAAGGTGGGATAGAGGTTTTTTCCTGAGCCGACATTCATCGCTCGAACAAAATCCCCCAATTTTTTTTCCACATAACTGGCCAAGCTCACATCTTTCGGATCGATAGCCCCCTCTTCCGATGGTTGATCCCCCATGACCTGTCGGATCTGATTCATGGTACTCCAGGCGGGCAAGGGTCCGGCATAAATAAATGTTTTTGACAAATTCAATTGGCCATTCATTGCCGATAGGCCAGGAAAAAATTTCTTCCCGGACTCATCCAGAATCACGCCGGTAAATTGTTGAGAGCGCATAGCCGCTTCCAAGGAAGAACAGTCATCCAAGACCGTAATGGTGCTCTGAAGGTCGGGACCTTGAATTCGCGACTTGAGATCGGGATCTTGGGTCAGCAGAGCAAACCGTATGTGAGAAGAGTTCAAAGACACGTTATTTGGGTCAGGTGAAAAGCAAGCGGGGATTATGTCGGAACATTAATTAAAAATCAATTGAGGACAATCCCAGGCCGTGGGACTTATTCAATTCCCACAAGAGGACCTAGGATTCGTAAGGCGCACCAAATTAACACGCCACCAATCGCATCCAACAACAATCCGGCTTGCACCATTCGGAGAATCGGAATTTTCCCCGTTCCATAGACAATGGCATTCGGGGGAGTGGAAACCGGCAGCACAAATGCGAGGCTTGCAGCCATACAGGCACCCAGCACCGGAGGGACAGGAGAAAAATTGGCCGTGTGGGCAATGGCGATGAGCACCGGCACAATCATGCTGGTCGCTGCGGTATTCGACGCGAGTTCCGTGAGAACCAGGGCTGTCAGAATCGCCACACCCGTTAAACCCCAGATGGACTGAATGCCAAACATATTCACCATACCCTGCCCGATCGCTTTCGCCAATTCGGTTTCGACCATCAACTCGCCAAAGGCGATGCCTCCCCCGAACAACAGGATGGTTCCCCAATGAATATTGGCTGCTTCTTTCCAGGTTAAGGTGAATTTCCCCTGCCGAAAATTCAAGGGCAGAAGAAACAAAAGCCCAGAGGCAAAGATAGGCACCAATTCTTTCGGCAGATGAGCACGAACCCATTGCACGACCGCATGATCACCTTCAAACCATATTGAGAGTAGGGCCGGGAGGATCCACAACATGACCGCCAACACAAACACCGCAAACGTATATTGCTCCCCACGTGACCAGGGAAGTGGTGCCGAAATCTTGAGAACAGGAGATTCTTCGTGAAAAGACGAGTAAGAAGGGGGAGGATGTAACCAATACAAAAGAGTGAACATCACGAGCAGCATCACACTCGCCAACGGCAATCCAATCAGCATCCATTGGTCAAAGGAAATGGTGATATGGGCTTGCTGGGCTAATAGGCCCACCCCGATTAAATTCGGCGCGGTGCCAATAAGAGTGGCCACTCCCCCAATACCAGCGCCATAGGCCAAACACAGCAAAAACCCGGTTTCAAATGTCCCCAAATTAGGATAGCCCTGTCGAAGCGCCCGTAACACGCCAAGTGCAATGGGCAACATGACCGCCGTTGCCGCAGTATTGCTAATCCACATGGACAAGCCGGCTACTGCCAAACTCATGGCCATCATGATACGAATAGGGTTGGAACCCACGCACTTGCGTGACAAAAGCCAGTTGCCAAACCGACGGTCCAACCCATGAACGGATAGGGCCTCAGCAATAAAAAAACTGCCAATAAACAGGAAAATGATGGGGTGAGCAAAGGCAGAAAACACGGATTGCATCGTCCCCAATCCGGCAACGACACACAGTCCACAGCCCAGCAAAGCGGTGATGGGCAGAGGAATAGGCTCGGTAATCCACATCACCACCACCCAGGTCAAAATTGTTGCCAGAATTCTCGCGGGATCGGGCAATGATTCGGGAAGCAGCACAAAGATCAACCCGGCAAGGAGCGGGCCGGCAAAGAGACCAAATTGATGCGGAGGAATGGCGGTTTGTGGAACTGGACCGGATTGGCTCATGCAGCTCGTGGGATGGACGCGATCAGGTTTGAAAGTCCGGTAGGTCTGAGACCACGACCGAATATCCTGTTTGCCATGTTTCCAGAAGTGCCTTGCTGAAATGCCTCTCTAGGATTTGGTGAATGCAGCAGGTATCATACAGAAGTTGGGATTTGTGAGATAGGGGCCCCATGAAAGGATTCAACGATTTATCATTATGCAATCTAAAGTTTATACCTTGGACAGTCTCTTACAACGAATTACCGTTCATCAGCAGGCGGGAGAATCCATTGTCTTTACGAATGGGTGTTTTGACTTGCTCCATATCGGACATACGCGATATCTGGCAGAGGCCAAGCAGTTGGGGGAACGATTAGTGGTCGGAATCAACAGCGACGCATCCGTTCGTCAACTGGCTAAAGGAGCCGACCGACCGATACTGTCTGGTTCGCAACGGGCAGAGGTCATTGCCGCCTTGGCCTGCGTGGATTATGTGATACTGTTTGACGAGCCCGATCCCTTGAATCTCATTAAGGCCATCCAACCCAACGTCCTCGTGAAGGGAGGAGATTGGACTCCGGAACGGATTGTCGGAAAGGATTTTGTTGAGGAACGTGGAGGATTTGTGCGAACAATTCCACTTGTCCCCGATGTTTCCACCACAACGATTATTCAACGAATTCTCACCACTCACGGAATAAGCCCAGCCTCCTAGTCCGCACGCCGAGAACCATTTTCGTGGTGTATTGCAGATCATGAACGTCCCTTCCGTCTTCCATCATTTTGCCAATCAGCTGCGCACGGTCGTTCCAGCGATTCCGGAACATACGCCCCCGCCATGTCTGCTCAGTACGCAACAGGCCTGCCTAGCCCTTGCCATGACCTTGCTCACCCTCCCAGGGAAAAAGACCGCCGGCACTGACGGCCAAACGCACCTCATCATCACACCCACACAAGAAGAAGCCGAAGAACTGTATGAAGACTTAGAATTTTTCTTCTCGTTCATCAGGCGAGATCACGAAACGCTGGCTTTGTTCCCCCCATGGGCCACCATTCCGTATAACCCTGCGCTGCCGGCCCACAGCGTCATCTGCCAGCGGGTTCGGTCCCTACACCGGTTGTCTCGGGGTGAAAGCACCGTGATGGTGAGTTCGCTGCCAGCCATGTTGCATAAACTGCTTCCGCCAGAGGTCTTCGCTGAAGCATGCTTTTCTCTCAGGGTAGGCAAGACATGCGAGCGTGAGGTGCTTCTTCGTTCGTTAATCCGGTTAGGGTATGAACGCGGGTCGTTGGCTGAAGTCCCCGGCGAGTTCAGTGTGCGCGGCGGCATCGTGGACATTTTCTCCACAGCTCAGGACCATCCCGTCCGTATTGAATTTCTTGGAGATACCGTCGAATCGATTCGGACCTTTGATCCCTCGACTCAAGAATCCATCACCCATCTCAAAGAAACCTGGGTCTTACCCACTCGGGAGTTTATTCCTCCCGATTCCGGGCAACCGGATACCTCCTGTGAACCCATCCAGGCAAGCATTGAATGGGATCTGCCCCGGTATTACCCGAAATTGGTCACACTGTTTGAGTACATCCACACGCCCGTCACCGTCTCTTTCTACCGCCCGGTCGATCTGGATGCTGCCGCTGCACAATTCTGGAATGCGTTGTTAGAAACATGGGAACACCTCGAGCCTGGCCAGGGGGGCGCCTCCGCCCACGCTGAACCGGATCAACTCTATGAAATGTGGGAGACCATTAAAACCTATACCAGCATGTGTCCAACCGTGTGGTGGGATAACGTGGCTCCGGATACCGGCACCATGCCCTGTGTGCCTGTTTCCTTACAGGCTCAGTCTCCCGGCAGTGTCGGATTAGGCATTCGCGGGCTTCCCTTCAAGGAAACGCTTTCCAAACTGGACCAATTGCGGGCGGACTCCGAGATCTTTTTTGTGGCTCGCAGCCCGGGACAGGTGGAACGCCTATTGTCCCTCTTACATGACCACGGATTTCCGGCCAACAAGTGGCAACACCCCTTCCCTGAACCAGCCACGGATGCCCGTGCACCCTTTTATTGTCTTGAAGGAGACCTCTCGGCTGGATTCATTTCGCCTGATGGGCACATCGCGTTCGTCACCGAGGAAGAATTGTTTGGGAAGGGCATCCGGCATCGTCCCCACACGAAATCTCCCACTGCCAAATTTTTCTCGTCGCTGGAGGATCTTAAAGAAGGCGATCTCGTCGTCCATCTCCAACATGGTATTGGACGGTATCTGGGCTTGCGGCGATTGGAGGTGCAAAGCTTTACCAGTGATTATTTGCTTCTGCAATTCGGTGGGACCGATACCCTCTATGTCCCGCTGGACCGCCTGAACCACATTCACCGGTATCGAGGAGCCGAACAACGCTCCCCTAGATTGGATCGCCTGGGCGGCACGGCTTGGGGCAAAACCAAGGCGAAAATCAAAAAAGGCATCGAGGATATGACCGAGGAACTCGTTGAACTCTATGCTAACCGCGAAGTAGCCAGACGGACTGCGTACCAGGAGGACACCCTCTTGGTCCATGAATTTGAAGCGGGATTTGAATATGAAGAAACGCCTGACCAACTTCGAGCCATTGAAGAAATAGGGCGAGACATGGAATCCCCGAAACCGATGGACCGCCTGGTCTGTGGAGATGTGGGATACGGCAAAACCGAGGTCGCCATGCGTGCCGCCTTCAAGGCCATCCAGGGCAATCGACAGGTCGCGGTCCTGGTGCCCACGACACTGTTGGCTCAACAACACTTTGAAAATTTTTCGCTACGTTTTGCCCCATTTCCGGTCAAAATCGGTATTCTGTCACGCTTTCAATCAGCCAATGAGATCAAAGCCACGCTGAAAGACTTGGCTGCCGGCCTGATCGACATTGTGATCGGGACGCATCGGGTCGTGCAGAAAGATGTCGTCTTTAAACAATTGGGCTTGGTCATTATCGATGAAGAACAATGGTTTGGCGTCCGCCATAAAGAACGGCTCAAACAACTCCGGACCCAGGTCGATGTGCTCACGCTTTCAGCGACCCCAATC
>JAOTTP010000054.1 GCA_029864405.1 Nitrospirota bacterium | reverse complement strand
GAAAAGGGTCAAGCGATAATGCGCCAAAGAGCAAATGAACAGGTCGCACAAGCACTCTCATCACCTTCAGTATCGGAGCAGCCTAAGGTCGGACGGACGGTTCAGCCCTCAGCGGTTCCTGAGTCCCTTGAAGTGCCGATGGCAGATAAGGTCCCACAAGCCACAGCCCCTAACAGATTTGCCGACCAAGCTGTAGGAGAAGCACCTGTAGCACCTCCAAGTGCCCAGGAACTGTTTTATGCGGCTAGTGGATCTCTATCCGATGAAGTTATTGGCGATAAAAACGATAATGATAGGGACGACCAGGCCCTTCGTGGATCCCTTTCCAAAACCATGAAACCCTCTTCCAAGGAGAAGCCCATGTCCTTCCCTTTGCAGCGAGATTTTGCAGGGGGTGCAGCTATTCCAACTGCCAGAGGGATCCGATACAGCTTTGTTCAACATACGAATGAGGGAAAAGATGAAGAGGTGGAAGGCCAGCACATCACCGGAAATTGGTCGGCAATTCGGTTGGCCGTGGAATCGAACGTGCCCGGATATCTCTATGTGCTGACCTCGTTGGGCAATGGCAAGTGGCAGAAGCTGGTGCCGATTGACACCGCCAAGACGGTAAAAACTGAAGGGTGGATTAACGTGAAATCATTTCAACGTGTGGAATTTCCACTCGGTCAATTGACCAACGCGTTAGGAAGGCCTGTTGTTTCTGCAGTAACCGTGTTGGTTTCACCCAAACCGCTCGATGATCTGGGCCAATGGCTTGGGACTAAAGCTGACATATCTGAGGTTTTAATTGAACGGGAAGAAAGCGCAGTTTTTGTGATACAGCCTGCATTAGTAAAAGAAAATCCACTTTATGTGGAAATTTCATTAGTGGAACCGTAATGATAAGAACGTAACTTTGGTATTTCGGTATCTGATATTTGCCCACAATGCCCGCCCTATCGCTTTCTATCCGCAAACTCCGCTTAGTTCTTAGTTAGAATGTTATTCCACTTCCCTTTGTAGTGCGTGTAGATACCACAATAGATTTTCGGCATGGTATCCCCAGTGAGAACGATACTTAAAGGAGAAATGCCACAGCGCGACATTTGAGTAGGCTTTTTCATAAAACCATAGTACTTCTTGTAAATCTCCGATGATGTCTGCCAGATCATCTATGGCGTCACCAATAAGCCAATTTGTTTCGCCGATTTGATGTGTAATGTGTTCTGGGAGGTTGTACATACCAAGTATGGAAAATCTGGCTGTGCAAATTTCTCGTCTTTTTTTATAGGGCCATTTTTCTGGTTCAACATCTTCTACGCTTGTTTCAACATCTTTATCTTGTATTCTTCTTCCCTGCATGAGTATTTCATAAAGATGATCGGAAAGGGTTTTTAGGTCTTCCAAGGGACTGTCATGTGGTTTCTGATCCTTTACGAATGACAAAAAGGATTCAATGGATTCTTTGATTTGTATTCCATCCATAGATGATGTTTTTGACCCTACCGGAAATTTGCATTCCTGAAGGGAGTTGGAAGTCGTTGTACAACATCAAAAAATATCACAAGATTCTAGTCCTTTTCTTGTTCCAAAATTCTCTCCAAATCCTCATTCAAGCGAACGGGATTCTGCATCGCTCCATGGAGAATGCTGATCACGCCAATGTCGTTGCCAGAGAGTTCCCGGAAAAAATGTCATGCTTTTCGTAACGGCTAAAAAATATCGAAAGGTTCAAATCTGATGGTGTGAGCAGGTGTGTGGGAAGCAGTTGCCATGGGATTTATTTGTCGGCAAGCCTTTGAAGGTGATCGTGCAAACCCTGAAGGTATTTCTTAGCCTGGTTCTCGCCCCATTGTTCGGAAGTATATTCCCAAATTTCATCCTGCCGTTTATCCGCCGCGGGGGAAAATCGATAGCCAGCCATTAGGGCTTAGCCCTCTTGGATTTGGTATTTCGTCTAATCACATCGGCGGCGGTCACTTGAATAAATTGACTGTCATCTGTTCTGAGGCCTGGCTCTAACTCCTGGCGTAGCCACTCCCAAGCAGTTTTACGGTTTTTCAGATCCCGTCGGATGAGATCACGGATATATTCGCTCGCATTCTCATACAGCCCATATTGACCAATCTGTTGTTGGAGATGATTGCGAAGATCCCCCGTTACTCTAACGTTGACATTTTCTGATGCCATAACTCCGTTCTCCTTTCTTTGGCTGGCCCGTTTTCCATATTTTCGTCTCTGTAAAGCATAAATTCAATATAATTTACATGAGAGTGGCTTCCCCCCTGAAAGGATTTGGAAAGTGCTGCCATACCCTCCTGTGAAGCGGCATGGGGCCGATGAAAATAAGGAGGGAACATATGAAGGTTGTAATTGGCAGAAAACGATGGTGGGGTTTGGTGGTTGGAGGAGGGCTGGCCGGGCTGCTGGCTCTAGTCGGAGCGGGTTTTCTCGGCACGGAAACCACCATTCCTGTCCCGGTAGCCCATGCCGGTGCCCATCCCAATGAAGGGTGGGTGAATGGAGATCAATCCGGAAGCCTGGTGGGACTAGACCCGGAAGGAAAATTCACCCAAGCCTTTCCCCTTAAGCATACTGATGTGTCCATCCAGGTCAGCGGGCCTCTTGCTCGGGCTCAGGTGACCCAGCAGTTCGAAAATCCCTATCCCGACAAAATTGAAGCCGTCTACACATTTCCCCTCCCGCAGCATGCGGCGGTGGATGCGATGACGCTTACGGTCGGAGATCGAGAGGTGAAAGGGACGATTAAAAAGCGAGAAGAGGCTAGAGCCATTTATGAGGCGGCCAAACGGCGAGGCAATGTGGCAGGGCTCTTGGATCAGGAGCGGCCGAATATTTTTACCCAGTCTGTGGCCAACATTCTGCCTGGAGAGAAGATTACGGTCACGATCAGTTATGTGGAGACGCTCTCCTATGACGATGGAGTCTATTCGGTGATTTTTCCCATGGTGGTGGGACCCCGTTATATTCCTGGCCATCCCATTGCACAAGCGCCACCTTTGGGAGGGGGTTGGGCATATGACACTGATCAAGTCCCGGATGGCTCACATATCACGCCGCCCGTTCTGAAGCCGGGTACGCGGTCAGGACATGACCTGTCGTTGTCCGTCAAGATCAATGCCGGGGTATCCATTCAACAGGTCCAATCTAAAACGCATGATATTGTTGTGAACAACTCAAATGGTTCTCAGGCGGAAGTCCACCTCAAACACGAAGCAACGATTCCCAATAAAGATTTTATTCTGACCTATGCGGTGGCGGGGGAAGATATTCACGATGCGGTTCTGACGCATCGAAACGGAGAAGATGGCTTTTTTACCTTGCTCCTCCAACCGCCGGATCGGGTGAAGACCGATGAGGTTACGCCCAAGGAACTGGTGTTTGTCCTCGATACTTCCGGGTCAATGTCAGGTTTTCCCATTGAAAAAGCCAAGGAAACAATGCGCCTGGCCATCGAGGGATTGAACCCGCGCGATACGTTTAATCTGATTACCTTTGCCGGTGATACGCATATTCTCTTTCCCGAACCCGTACCGGCGACTCCGGCAAATATCCGGAAGGCTCAGGCGTTTTTGGACTCCCGTTCTGGCGGAGGCGGAACCGAAATGATGAAGGCCATAAGGGCGGCGCTGGAGCCCTCGGATTCGCAAGAACACATCCGCATCGTGTGTTTTATGACGGATGGATATATCGGGAATGATATGGCCATTCTGGGCGAAGTGCAGAAACATCCCAACGCCCGTGTCTTTTCTTTTGGAATTGGTAACAGCGTCAATCGGTTTTTGTTGGACAAGATGGCCGAACAAGGTCGCGGCGAGGTGGAGTATGTGGCTTTGAATGATGACGGCTCGGCTGCGGCCAGGCGTTTCCATGAGCGGGTCCAACATCCTTTGCTCACGGATTTGTCCGTGGACTGGGATGGGCTAGACGTGTCGGATGTGTATCCAAAGCGACTCCCTGATTTGTTTAGCGCGAAACCGTTGGTGCTGACTGGCCGGTATACGACACCGGGCAAGAGCACGATACGGTTGCGTGTCAAAGTGGCAGGGCGTTCAGTGGTGCGGAACATTATTGTTGACCTTCCCGGTTTTGCTCCAGAGCATGATGTGCTGGCTTCTTTGTGGGCGCGGACCAAAATCGCGGAGCTAATGGCGAAGGATTTCGAAGGTATTCAGCAAGGAAACCCCCGGAAGAATGTACGGGAAGCCATCACGCAATTAGGCTTGGACTATCGGCTGATGACCCAGTTCACGTCTTTTGTAGCCGTCGAAGAATTGATTATTACGGAAGGTGGACAACCGCGTCGCGTAGAAGTGCCGGTGGAACTACCGGAAGGCGTGAGTTACGAAGGCATATTTGGTAGCGGGGACGAACAAGGGAGGAGTGTTGGACAACGCATGATGCAGCCAATTGCGAAAAGGAGCCGAAGTTTTCTGGGAGGGGTTGTCGCTCAAGAGTCCGTAGCTTCAAGCGCACCTGCAATGGTTGATCGTGTTGAACCGGAAAGGGACTCTACCTGGCGCAAGGATAAGGTTACCAAATTGGATTCCACACTCGAATTGTTAGTGGATCATGTGGAGAAGAAAACCACGTTATCCGAGAACGTGGCGCAACATGTGACCGATGGGAAGGTATTGCTTCAAGTCTGGTTGACGGATACCAAGCCTGAGACCTTGGAGAAGTTGAAAAAACTCGGCTTTGAAGTGGTGGCTCAGCCCAAGACGGGCCATCTGGTGATCGGGAGGCTGTCCGTTGAAAAATTAGATGCCTTCTCGAAATTATCCGTGGTGGGGTATATCACGTTGCAACGGGCCGCAGCGTAAATTGATGTGTTAGCTTTCAGGCGGCTCAGGCTCAGACCTGAGCCGCCTGATTTTTTTGTCATTCCTGCCTGTTGTTAGCAGGAATCTATCTTATGGGGAAAACCCTTCCAAACGGTTCGGATGGCGTATTGGGTAATCAATGGATCGGGTGTGAGAATAGTCAATTCATGTTGAATGGCTTGGCAGATCAACATGCGATCAAAAGGGTCTCGGTGGTGGAGGGGGAGTTTGGGCAGATGTCCGGTTGAGGCTTCTTCCAGGGAGAGTGAACCAATACCATGGCGCTCCCTCTGCTGAGGAATGAATTGATCCACCGGGGTGGGTAATTGAATTTTTCCCAGGGAGAATTTCACCAGCATTTCCCAAACAGAAATCGCACTCAGAAATATTTCATGTGAGGGATCGGAAAAAAAATCCCGACTAACCGACGAAAGAGCCTTGTTGTCCGTAATGATCCACAGAAATGTGCAGGTATCCAGCAGAACCTTCACTCGGATTGTCCGGAAAAGCCCTTGAGTAGGTCATCGGAGAGTGGCTCAAAAAAGCTATCGGGAATGGTGACTTGCCCCTTGGCTAAGCCAAGGGGCCGTAAGAACGCGCACATAGGTAACTTTACTTATAAGTGCGGGCAGGATTCTAATCAATTCCTTGTGCTTTTCCACGACCTTTTTTCCTAAAACATCTTTCCGGCAGTCTTTCTTTGGCAAAAGAAAAACTCCTCCATCTCTCTCGTATAGGCCCCAATAAATCAAAAAATGGAACATGATAAAAGCCATGATCATATTAAAACTGGATGATTGAAAGCTTGGAGAGGAAGACATTTTAGGATATAATGTACATGTGTAGTAAATTATATACATAGGGTGAATATATGGCATTAAACATCAGAAACCAGGAAGCGGAAAAGCTGGCGGAAGCTTTAGCCGCGATCACCGGCGAAACCAAAACACAGGCTGTGACGGAAGCTCTTAGGGAGCGCCTTGAAGCGCTCAAGCGCCGCAAGAGCCGGCGTAGCGTGGCGGACAGGCTGGATGAAATCGCTAAACATTGCGCCTCCCTGCCTATTCTCGACCAGCGCAGCCAGGATGAAATCCTTGGCTACGACGAACAGGGGTTGCCGACGTGATCGTCATTGACACTTCGGCAGTTCTTGCGATTTTAAATGACGAGCCGCAGCGCCGGTCGTTTAATGAAGTCATCGAAAAAGCGGAAGGCTGCCTGATATCGGCAGCCAGCTTCGTGGAAACCTCCATAGTGCTGGAAGCTCGCAAGGGTTATGAAGGCATACGGGATTTTGATCTGTTTATCGCTCAGGCCGGAATCAAAATGTCCGAGGTCGATGCAGAGCAAGCTGAAATCGCCCGGGCGGCCTTCCGCAATTTCGGCAAAGGCCGTCATGCAGCGAATCTCAATTTCGGAGACTGCTTCTCCTATGCCTTAGCCAAAGCCAACGATCTTCCCCTGTTATTTAAGGGGAACGACTTTTCACAGACGGATGTTGAGCGGGTAGTATAAGGAAAGAAAAACACTGTCTGGCAAAAACAAGACCTCATTAATAATAAGGTAACGAAGGAAGAAAAAGACCCGGACTATCAGGAACAACTCATGGAATGGTGCAACGCGCTGACTGGTTTCGTTCTCGCCATGCCAGACAACCAATTCTTCCTCTAACTTCTGATGTTTAGCATCCTAAGGTCTCTAACAGCTCGATGAGAAGTTGAAAGGGCGAGCCGGCCAACTCCAGCAACGTTTGCCCTTCATGCGCTGATAACTTCTCAAGCACGGGGTACCATCAACTCCATGCCGGTGTTACAGGGAATCCATGTTGTCGTTTTTTTAGATAGATACCCGCTACAAACTGCGGGTATGACGGAGCGGAGTGGGAGACAGTGCCTGTCCGTTTGAGGGCAGAGACGCGGGAAAATGAATTTGGTTAAAACGGTTCTTGACCGGCGCGGAGTTTGACGAGGGCGTCTTTGACGAACTCCATGTCTTTGCTGCCGGGCTCCATGTTTTGTGCGGCGAGTGTCCAGGCGGCATCCGTTTCCTGTCGGCGATTTAAATACCACAAGGCCAGGCCCCGATACCAATTGACGGCGGGTTGATTGGGAAGATCGGCCAGAACAATGTCGAAATGAGTGAGGGCCTGTTTGAAGATATCCGGATCGTCAATTTGACGGGTTTCGATCTGGAGGACTCCTAAATTGTAGTGGGCTTCGTGCTGCTTCGGATCCAGCTCTAAGGCTTTTTCCCAGGCCTTTTTGGCTTCAGGGATACGATTCAAGGCTTGATAGGATCGCCCGGCCATGATTTGGCCTTGCAGGTCATCAGGATTCTCTTTGAGGCGTTTCTCCAGTTTGGCGACCATCTCCATCGGATTCGGGCCTCCTCCCATTTCCGCTTCAATGGCCATCAGTTTTTGTGCGGCTTTGAACTGAAGCGCACCGTAAATGCCGATGGAGGCAAGTAAGACCACCAAGCCGGAGGCGATGGTCGGAACCCAATGTATTCGTTTCGAGGCTGCAGATTGCTGTTCGCTGGTTTCGTCGTGACCTACGTCCTTGAATGTGTCCAGCCGGTCTAACAGATTGAGCAGACGGCGTTCGTCCGTGGCTTTCAACCGTTCGTAGTCGGACGGGTCCATTCTTCCTTGTGACAGTTCCATTTCGAGGTCCTGTAGGGAACGGACTACGGTTTCTCGTTCGATTTGAAGGTCGAGGAGTTCCTGAGCCCGGTCATCGTCCAGGCCAAAGGAGACGGGTGAAGGATCCCGCCGCCAAAACGGAATGGTGAGGGAGACAAGCACGATCCCCAGGATGACTACAAATGGAATCACGAAAATGGCGAAAGTCGACATACAGGATTGAGACTATTCAGGACTCGAGTTCGCGCTCGATTCGTTTTCGAGCCTGATCGTCCAGTGGCGGTTCAGGTTGGCTGGGCGGAGTTGGTGTGTCCCGGACCCAATGGGTGACTTCCTTGTAGAGAAAGAATCCCCCGACCAGCAGGAGGAGAAACGGAGCCACCCAGATGAGCCAATTGACGCCATGTTTGGGTGGTTCCATGAGAATATAGTCCCCATAGCGGCTGAGGAAATACGCTCGAATCTCTTCCGTGCTGTGCCCCAGGGCGATGCGATCGCGAATAACTCCCCGCATCTGTTGGGCGAGTGGGGCTCCCGATTCCCAAATATTTTCCGTTTGGCAAACCGTACAGCGGAGCGTTTTGGCAATTTCCCGGACTTGAATATCGACGTCCGTCTCATCCTGCACAGCAGCGAACAGAGGAACAGGAATGGCCAACAATAGAACGAGGCACAATGTGAATCGAAGGCGCATCAGGATTTCGTGGTAGCGGGTTGAGCCTTGAGCAATGGGGCAATGACTTTTTGTGTGAT
The DNA here is from genome assembly GCA_029864405.1 of Nitrospirota bacterium. Taxonomy (GTDB): domain Bacteria; phylum Nitrospirota; class Nitrospiria; order Nitrospirales; family UBA8639; genus Nitrospira_E. Next base: position 8,334 of record JAOTTP010000054.1, on the reverse strand, counting down.
GTTGTTGTACACCTCGCCGGTAATCGGACCGACCCATTTATGCCGGATTTTTCCCTGTTGATCGATCACGAATGTTTCGGGAACCCCATAGACCCCATAATCAATCGCCAATTGTCCCTTGAGATCGCGGACGTGGGAAAAGGTTGTGCCGTATTGCTGTAAATATTGCTGCGCATCCGGCAATTTGTCTTGATAGTTCACGCCGAGCATGACGAAGTCGGGATTATCTTTAAAGTGTTGATGCAGTTGTAAGATGCTTTCGTGCTCCACCTTGCATTCATAGCACCATGATGCCCAAAAATTCAGCAGGACCACTTTCCCCTTGAATTGGGCCAGAGAGATCGATTGTCCTGTTTCGACATCCGGTCCTTCAAAGTTGGGAGCTTCCGTCCCGATCAGAACCGTGGGAATGTGCCGTGGATCCCCCCAGAGCCCCTGATAGAACAACGCGAACAGGCCCAGCAGGATAAGGACCAGAGTCAGTTGCCAGCCTTTGCTCATTCTTCCTTCTTTCGGGGGCGGAGAATATTCAGAATCACGCCGAGGCCCATGATGACCCCACCGCCCCACACCCAGAGCACCAGTGGATTGAGCACGCCGCGCGCGACGGCCACACCGTCTGCGGACACTTCCGGCATGGTCAGAAAGATGTGCCCCATGTTGATGGCATAAATGGCCGATTCCGTGGTGGGCGTTTGGGTGGCCGCGTAGATTCGCTTTTGTGGCCGAAGTTCCGTGATCAGATTCTCACCGCTAAAGACCTGAAAGACGCCTTCCTGCGCGGTCCAATTCCCGCCGGCCACTTCGTGAATCTTGGTCAGTTTCATTCGATAGTCCCCGATGGAGAATTCGTCCCCCACGCGCATCGACACCACTTTTTCCGTTTGATAAATGGTTGAGGCAATGATGCCCACGACCAAGACGAGGACCCCGATATGGATAATCATGCTGGCATAGCGGCGTTGATTGGCGGTAAAGGCCGCCAGACCTCCCTGGAAGATATTGCTCCCGTTTCGCTGGGCATACAGTTGCGAAATTTTGCCGAAGTCTAAGACAATCGCCATGCCCGCGAACGCCACGACATAGCTTCCTGCCAAGGCATACAGGTTATGAATACCGGTCACCAGCAGCAGGATGACCATAACCGCTCCCGCTAAGAGAGGCGTGGAAAAACTTTTCTTCAAGCTGGCCACCGACGCTTTCCGCCACGGGATATAGGGCCCAATGCCCATAAGAAACAACAGTCCAAGGGCGATGGGCATAAACACCGCATTGTAATAGGGCGGGCCGACGGTCACTTTGGTGTCCTGCAGCGTTTCGAGAATTAAGGGATAGAGTGTACCCAGAAAGACCGTGGCGGCAGCCACCAGGAAGAATAAATTATTAAAGAGGAAGATCGATTCACGGGATAGCAGCGAATCCATCTCGACTTGGGATTTCAATTTATGGGATCGCAAGATCAACGCGCCGAAGGCAATCCCGATGACGGTGCCGACGAACAGAAGAATATACAGGCCGCGCTCAGGATCCGTGGCAAAGGAATGGACGGAGGTGAGCACGCCGCTTCGCACGAGAAAGGTGCCAATCAGGGACAAGGAAAATGTGACGATGATGAGAAATAAATTCCAGACTTTGAACATCTTCCGCTTTTCCTGCACCAGCACCGAATGCAGGTACGCGGTGCCCACCAGCCAGGGCATAAACGACGCGTTTTCGACCGGATCCCAGCCCCAATAGCCACCCCAGCCCAGTTCGTAATATGCCCAATAGCCGCCAAGAAGGATACCCGTCGTCAGGCAAATCCAGGCAAACATGGTCCATCGCTGCGTGACCTTGATCCATTCTTCTCCCAATCGTCCGGAAAATAATGCGGCCATGGCAAAGGAAAAAGGAATGGAAAATCCCACATAGCCCATATAGAGCATGGGAGGGTGCAGGACCATCGCCGGGTCTTGGAGCAACGGATTCAAATCTTTGCCATCCAGAGGAACGGGCAGGAGCCGTTCAAACGGACTGGAGAGAAACACAATTAAACATAAAAATCCGAAGATGATGGCCGATTCCACCGCGATCAAATAGGGCATGATGGTGGGTTGGGTGCGCCAATGCAGCCAGACGGCCAGGGTGCTAAAGGCGGAAAGAATGAAGACCCAGAGCAGCAGGGAGCCTTCATGACCGCCCCATACGGCCGCGACGGTATAGAAAAACGGGAGTTTCGAATTGGAATTATTGGCGACGTAGAGGACAGAGAAATCCCGGACAATAAATGCGTAGACCAATGAGAGCATACCCACGCTGAGCAGGAAGAAGATGAGGGTGAGGGCCATGCGTCCCGACCGGGCCCAATCGGGGTTGCGGGTATTGAGGGCTAAAACAGCGCTGGCCATGCCAAAGACCGACAGTACCAGGGCCACAATGACCGAAAAATGTCCAATTTCAATAATCATGGAGAATGGCAAACCGGCTTACGGCGAGAGGGTTTTCATGAAATCTTTTTTGGGGAGTTCCACGCCGGCGCGTTTGAGTTCCATGGGCATGTAGTCCTCGGAGTGCTTGGCCATGATCATCGTGGAATGAAAGGTGTGGCCGTCTCGCCATTGGCCTTCCACCACAGCCCCTTGTCCCTCCTTAAACAGGTCTGGAGGAATACCCTGAAACGCGACAGGGATAGTAGCAGCACCGTCTGTGAGCTCAAAGGTCAGACCCACCGGCTCGGGTTGGGTTTTGAGGCTGCCTTTGACCACCATGCCACCCACCCGAACTTTTTTGCTGTAGGCTTCGGCGGAAAAGGCTTTCACCTCCGAGGGAGTCACAAAGTACACGATATTTTCGCCGAAATTCCCAAACGCGAGATAGCCGAGCGAGCCGGCAACCAAGAGGATGCTGACGACGATCGCGATTTTTTTATTCTTTGTGCCCAAGAGAGTCTGCCTCTGGTTCGTAGAGTTTGGATTCTTTGATCTCTGTAAATAAAACCATGACTCTCTGGTTCATGGCAAATACCATCCACCCCAAGGCCATGACGGAAATTAGGTAGGCGGCGGCCACAAATCCAAAATTATTGATCAACGCCGTCTCCTGCGCACGAAAAATCTTGGCCTGGCTGTCCCAGCGCCCGATGAGGACCAGCGTTTTCAGCTCGCGGATATTTTCCAGTGGAGGACCCTGGTAGACCACAGTGAGGCTGGATGTCCCGTCGACGAATTCAAACGTGGCCTGTCCATGCTCCACATCACCCTGCAAGGTACCACTTTTCACCATCCCTTGTATCCGGACCGGTTGGGCGGCGGGAGGACTCTCCAGCAGCGTTCCCATGGACAATGTGGATAAGTGCTGCTGGTAGTGCTGATAGGTCAGGATGGCGAGAAGGAGGGTTGCCCCCAGAATCAACGCCCAGCGTGTATATAACCCGGTCATGGAGCCGTTTGGGAAAAATGGGTCTGACTGAGCAAGCGGCCTTTTTTGGCATGCAATAAATCAGTCAAGTATAAAATTTGGGTCCGGACCATCACCATATAGGCAAACAACAACCAACATCCGAGGCTCATCAACGTCAGGGGGATCAGGATGTCATCTGAAATACTCACTCCTCTGGTGGAGAACGACATGGGTTGATGGAGTGTTCTCCACCATTCTACCGAAAATTTAATAATCGGCAGATCGATGCCCCCGACAATAGCCAGAATTGCGGCATAGCGCCCGCCCCGGACAGGATCATCCACGAGTCGTCGCAGCATGAGGTATCCCCCTAAGATCAGGAGGAGCACGGTAAAGGAGACGAGTCGGGGATCCCAGGTCCACCAGGTATTCCACGTGGGTTTCGCCCAGATCGATCCCGTGATAAGGGCCAGTGTCGTAAAGAGTGCACAAATACTAGCCGAGGCCTGGCACATGTTATCCACCAATGGATCACGTTTCCACAAATACCAGATGCTGCCGCCGAATAACACGGAATAGGCCAACGTGCTCGTGTGCGCCAGGGGGACATGGACATACATAATCCTGACAAGCTCGCCTTGGTAATAATCAGGCGGGGAGGCGAGTAAGCCGGTGTACAGGCCTAGAAAGATGCAGAGAGCAGCCCCTCCCCCAAACCATCCTTTATAGCGTTGGATCTGTCGGATAATGCGATTGATCATGTTCTATATTGTAAACGGACAACCCGACGGAGGAAAGGGCCGAATGGCGTAATCCCTGAGTAACGGGTCTGGGGGGGGATGAAAGACAAAAATGGACAGATGGGTTTGCTGAACAGGTTCCGCGATGCGTATCGGGATGCCGGGTAATCTTTTGCAATGGGGATCTCTTAGCAGATTCTTTGATGGCTTGAAAAGAGGCAGTGAGAATAAGCGTTTCCACCGCGCTCTTTTTTGGACGTGCTACGGAGAAACCACCAGCATCTTTCTTCAGCCGTGCCTGGAAAAACATTTTCAATCACCACGGGGTACTTTTAAAAAGTCGTGCGGTAAGAGCCAGAAAAAATGATGGTAAAAAAGATGTTGGTGAAAGTGCCGAGTCGTGCACTCTGCCGGAGATAAACGAGAACGAATCAGAAACACGAACAGTCATCCTGCCTCCCGTGAGGACCCAGGCCAAGGCCAATGCCAATGCCAATGCCACCTAAGTTGTTGGAGATCCGTCCGTTCCCAACCCCTTAGGTGATGGAGGATCCTGTTGGTGTGCCAATACCCTGACAAGGCGAGGATTGACGTATCTTGCGGGGGTTCGGTGTCTTGGGCTAATGGTTCTCGCCCTTGGGTTTGGCGATTGCCCGGAAGACGGTGGAACGGTGCGCGGAGAAGGTGCCTCCGCTTGATGAGCAGGGTGCGTGTGTGGTCTGCATCGGGACCTAACTGGGCGGGGCCGTGCGGTTGGGATTCGGGTCAGCAGTCAATATTGCCACGTTCGGCGGGACTACTCCCCGATACAATAAAGGGTCCTGATTCCTTTCAGGACCCCACAGATCAACACCCCTATCGGGAAGAGGCAACCATTGCTACTTGCAAAGTTGCTATTTGCATAATATGATGAAGATCAATGATACAGAGTTTCAGGCACAAAGGGCTCAAAAAATTGTTTGAAAGAGCTGAGGCCAAAGGCATTCGCCAGGATCACGTGGAAAAAGTGGAAAACATTCTTTTTGTATTAAACCGCGCCCCCAAGCCTGAAGATATGAATTTGCCCGGATTCAGGCCCCACCCTCTGAAAGGAAACCTGAAAGGATTTTATGCGGTAACAGTTCGAGCAAACTGGCGCGTGATCTTCCGCTTTGAAGAGGGACACGCGTATGATGTGGATTTAATCGACTACCATTAGGAGGCAAACATGCGCATGAAAAATCCACCGCACCCCGGAAGGATTGTCCGGCAGGAATGTATTGAACCGCTTGGCCTCACGATAACTGAAGCGGCAGAGCGCCTTGATGTCACCAGGCAGACTCTTGATAAACTCGTCAACGGCAAGGCGGGAATTTCACCGGAAATGTCCATACGGCTCTCCAAGGCCTTCGGCAGTAGCCCGGACATGTGGCTTGGGTTGCAAATGGAGTATGACCTGAGCAAAGCTGAAAAGACCGCCGCCACCATTAAGGTGAAAAGGATCACTCCAAAACACGCCATGGTTTAATCCTCGATTAGACTGCACGAGTTGTCACATGGGGTAGTTTTACAGCAGCTCCAGGTCAGCCAGTGCTCTACTCTACCCTCTTCGGGTCGAGAGCCAGATCTTGGCCCCGTCGACGCATCGAGCCGATAACCTGATCCCTGAAATTTCAAAACATTATAGGCAGGTTCTAAGAAATAATTCACGATCCGCATCATCCAGAACAATTGCCTACCGGGCGTTGCTGCACCCGGTCACATGCTAAAGGGCACCAGGAAATGCCAGGCGGAGCGGGCGAGCCATGAGTGAACACGATCCCCACCAAAAGCGTGATGTCCAAACTTGACCCCAAATGCAGGTGCGAGCGGGGCTCGGGGGAGCGAGGGGTGGAGTTGGGATGGGAATCGACAGACGGAATGTGTCTTTGCAAGGCCTGACCCTCAACACGAAAGGCCGTGATGATCGAGAACCAGGGATTGACGGGATTGAGACTGCTGAAGCATCCCGCAAAAACCTTCATTGGCAAGACCGAAAAGGAGTTTGACTTTCTAGGAGCCTGTCCGAAATTAGCGATCGTGGCGTGGTTGTGCTGGTTTGAGTCAGATTGTTCGATCGTTTGAGGCGAATAGTGGGGCCTATTGAACGAAAAGGATCTGAGAATCTGGCCAAATCCAGCGCAACCGCAGTAGATCAGTCTAATCTTGGACAGGCTCCTATGGTATCACCTCAGCCCCGAGGGGCTGACCGTTGCCCGGAAGACGGTGGAGCAGTTCGTCACACGTGCGCGCCGGCTTTATGAACAAGAGCGGGGGCGGCGAAACGCCGCCGCGCGGGTTGGGGCGTACGTCCGACGGTGGAACACGTTGGCGAGGGCAGGCGAGGGGTTAAGGGGGTGCGAGGCACTAAATACATGTGTGATATCAAGGCCTGAACCCAAGTCGGAAATTCAGCAGGCGAGGCGAATGGACTAGGTGGAAGCATTAATTAGTCAACAAACGACTTGACCTCCTTTTCTGCGCGAATGGCAACTTGACTGGTGTCACCTGCCACCTTACACTTAAAAGATGATCGGCAGCTTTAATCATCGGGGGTTAAAGCGGTTCTTTGAACGCGATGACCCCCGGCGGTTACCACCGGAGATGGTAGAGAAGATTCGACTGATTTTGGGTGAATTAAACACTGCCGAAGTTGTGGAAGATTTGAAGGTGCATTCGTTTAACCTCCATCCCTTGACAGGGGACCGGCAAGACGAGTGGAGCATCACAGTTCGGGCCAACTGGCGGATCACCTTCCGCTTTGAACAAGGATTGGCCCTTGATGTGAATTTTGAAGACTACCATTAGCGAAAGGATGTCATGATGAAGAAGCCCGCCTTAAAGATGAAAAACCCGCCGCACCCGGGTCTTGGCATACGGGTCGGGTGTTTGGAGCCGTATGGGCTGACGATCACGGAAGGGGCCAAGATCCTTGGGGTAACGAGGCAGACGCTCAGCCAGTTGGTCAATGAAAAGTCTGATCTGTCGTGGGATATGGCCATTCGTTTGGCAAAGGCCTTTGGGAGTAACCCCGATCAATGGATGCGGATACAGTTCGCCTATGATTCAGCTAAAGCTGAGGAACGGGCAAGAAAGATTAAGGTGAAACCTGTAAATTTGGAACTTGAACCCGCCTACCAATAGTGCTTCGTCATTGGCCATAGACGAATAGGAATTTTAAAAAGGCTTTTGGGGGGAATCAAGAGAGCAAGGCTCAACGTGTTTGAGGCGATTCCTTATCCCCCCCGATACCCCTTGCTCCTCCGATCACCACCAGGCCCCAATCGCGTCACGTGCCGTTGTAACCTACGCGCGATCTCCTCTTGAAAGTGGTCATCCCCCCCCTTGGTCTCTGTATTCGCGGCACGCTGGTCGAAGACAGGAAATTCAGCAGCTGAATGGAGCAGGTGGAATCATTAGTTAGTTAACAAAAGACTTAACCCCCTTTCCAACCGTGCACGACAAATAAATCAATACTCATGCCTGACCCCAAATCCAAATCCATACACTCGGTGGCGGTTCCCGCCACAGAAGTGGGCAAGGATGCCTTGAGGGAAAGGCGGCCTAATGGGCAAAAAACAAATGAGAATACTGACCGTTGATAGTTGTCAGGGGTCATAGTATTATCAGGGATGATAGAAAGTTTTCGGCACAAGGGGCTTAGGGCGCTGTATGAGAGTGATAACAGACAGAAAGTTCCCGCCGCTCATGCTGAAAAAATCGGACGTATTCTTGCGCGCCTGAATGAAGCGAGCAAGGTGCAGGACATGGGCTTGCCGGGACTTAAATTACATCCCCTGAAGGGGGACCGTGCAGGAACCTGGTCTGTATGGGTGTCTGGGAACTGGCGGATTACGTTTCGGTTTGAAAGTGGAAATGCGTTCGATGTTGATTTGGTTGATTATCACTGAGGAGAAAAAATATGCGCATGAAAAACCCACCACATCCCGGACAATCTGTGCGGCATGACTGTCTTGAGCCCCTTGGGCTAACGGTGACCGAGGGGGCGGAAATTCTTGGTGTGAGGCGTCAGACCCTGAATAATCTCGTCAATGGGAAAACAGGAATTTCCCCGGAAATGGCAATCCGATTGGACAAAGCTTTTGGCGGGGGATGCGAAACCTGGATTCGCCTGCAGGCGGCGTATGATTTGGCGCAAGCAGAAAAGAAGGTCGGGGATATTAAAGTGAAACGCTAT
>JAOTTP010000181.1 GCA_029864405.1 Nitrospirota bacterium | reverse complement strand
AAGTGAAATATGTCATCGCGCCGCGGTTAGAGCGGGTGGGTGGCGTCGGCGCGTTATGGCGCTTCGGCGGCCAGGACCGCGAGGTGCATGTGCTCCTGGATCCCAAAGCCATGGTCGCCCGGGGCGTGACCATCAGCGATGTGCGCGCCGCCATTCGCCGGGAAAATCGCAACACCAAAGGCGGTGATTTGAGCGAGGGCAAGCGGCGCCACATGGTCCGCACTCTCGGTCAATTTACCGACATCGCTCAGATCGAAAATGTGATCGTCCGCCAGAATCAAAACCGTCCGGTTTACATTCGGGATATCGGCCGCGCTCGCTTCGGCTACGAAGACCGCGACTTCTCAGTGCGCACCAATGGCCGCCCCGCCATCGGTCTCGGCGTTCTGCGCCGTTCCGGCGCCAATACCATGGATGTCATGAAGGGACTCAAGACGGAGATTGCCTACCTGAACGACCGGCTCTATGAAGGCAAGGACATCCGTCTCAACATGGTTTACGACGAAACGGAGTATATCGACGATTCCGTAAAGCTGGTGACGAATAATATTTACCTGGCAGTGTCGCTGGCCGTGGTCGTGTTGCTGATTTTCTTGCGCAGTCTGTCGAGCATCGTTGTCGTTGCCGTCGCCATTCCCGTCTCCGTAATTGCTACATTTGTGTTTCTGGGTATCTTCGACCGGACATTGAACATTATTACCCTCGCTGGACTGGCTTTCGCTTCCGGCATGGTCGTGGATAACGCCATCGTCGTCCTGGAAAATATTTACCGCCACCGCGAGATGGGCAAAAACGCCTTTCAGGCCGCCCTGGAGGGGGCGCAGGAAGTCTGGGGAGCAATTCTGGCTTCGACACTTACCACCGTGGCCGTTTTTGTTCCCGTCTTATTTGTCGAGCATGAGGCCGGGCAGCTCTTCCGCGATATCGCCATCGCTATATCCGTCGCCGTGTCCCTATCTCTCGTGGTGAGTTTGACCGTCGTGCCGATGCTGGCGGCGCGACTTCTTTCGGGGAGGCTCGAGGTTCGATCTCGCCGAGCCCG
>JAOTTP010000180.1 GCA_029864405.1 Nitrospirota bacterium | reverse complement strand
GAATTGGAACCAGGATCGGGTGCGGTATAACTTTTGGGATATGCTGGGAGCGTGGCAAAGCTATCTTTGGTCGCAAGGGGCCAAGCGGAACCCCTTACGGGAAGGTATGCCCATCCCTGCTTCTTCTTACATCGAATTTATCTTTGAAGGATTGGGGTTGGGCGTTACCCCTGGCGCATCCGAGCACAACAGTGCCCCTGAACATCTGTGGAACGCCGCCTGCTGGTGGCACAAGGCCTTCAAAGAAGATAATCGAAAAATTTCTGGTATGTTCGTCGCAAGAGATCCCGGCTGCGCCATGCTCCGCCCGAATGAATGAGAAGGGATTGTTTATAAGTTAAGCATTGCTATCATATAGCCCACCATAAAAATTTTACTGAACAAGAGTTGAACGTACAATGAAAATTGGTGTTATTCAAATAGCCTGTTCGGCCAATACCCATGCAAATGTGGAACGGGCAGTGGGTCAGGTTGAAGAAGCCGCAAACAATGGGGCTCAAATAATCTGTCTGCCAGAACTGTTCCGCTCCCAATACTTTTGTCAACGGGAAGATGCCGACTTATTTGATTTGGCCGAACCCGTGCCTGGCCCTTCCACTGAGGTTTTCAGTGCCATTGCCAAAAAGCATGGCCTGACCATTTTGGTGTCGGTGTTTGAGCGGCGGACGGCCGGGGTTTACCACAATTCCATTGCCGTGTTGGATGAACGAGGAGAGATGGCCGGACTGTACCGCAAGATGCATATCCCGGACGATCCGGCCTATTACGAGAAATTTTATTTCACTCCTGGGGATCGAGGTTTTCAGGCAATCAAGACGACCCACGCAACCGTTGGGCCGTTGATCTGTTGGGATCAATGGTATCCGGAAGCGGCGCGTATGACGGCTTTGCGAGGTGCCGAGATTCTATTTTACCCCACAGCTATTGGCTGGCATCCCAAAGAAAAGGCTGAAGAATGCCAAGCTCAACGCGATGCCTGGATTACGATCCAACGCAGTCATGCCATTGCCAACGGCGTGTTTGTCGTGGCGGTGAATCGCGTGGGCC
>JAOTTP010000053.1 GCA_029864405.1 Nitrospirota bacterium | reverse complement strand
ACCAATCGTGCGTTCGGTAATCAGGATTTCTGCTTCAGGTACTTCCAATTGACGGCTGCCCGGAATTTTCGTAATTGAAAAATCACACTGTGTGCAGGCAAACCGTTTATAGTTTTCTTTGACCAGGCCGCCGCATTTGGGGCAGGGTGATTGCAATGTTGCGTAATCGCCTGGAATGGTTGTTGCGCCGTAGTTTTTGGCCCTCGCAACAATTTGTTCAACGACCTTACTGATTTCTTGCATGAACGCTTCACGGTCCAACTGACCACGTTCTATCTGCGAAAGTTTGCTTTCCCATTCGCCGGTCAGTTCCGGCATGGTGAGTTCGGTCACCCCCAGCCCGCGCAATAGGGTCAACAGTTGAAAGGCCTTAGTGGTGGGCATCAGTGACTTGTCTTTGCGCAATAGATAGTTCTCGCTAATCAAGCCTTCGATGATCGCTGCGCGGGTTGCCGAAGTGCCCAGACCTTTGCCAGACATGGCTTCGCGCAAGTCATCATTATCAATTAGCTTGCCGGCGCCTTCCATCGCAGAAAGCAGTGTGGCTTCGGTATATCTCGCCGGTGGTTTGGTCGACAGGTCGCGAACTTCAATGTCGCTGACCGTGGCTTTTTCATGCTCACCAACTGCGACGAGTGTGCCCTCACCAGCAATGGCTTCACGGCCGTAAATGGCCAACCAACCGGGCTTGACCATCACCTTGCCTTCGGTCTTGAAGTGGTGCTGGGCAATCTGGGAAATGCGGGTGGTGTTTCGAAACTCCGCAGGTGGGAAAAACACCGCCATGAATCGACGCACAACCAGGTCGTATATCTTGGCTTCGGCTTCGCTGAGGTTCTTGGGTGCTTGCAATGTCGGAATAATGGCGAAGTGATCAGAAATTTTTTCATCATTGAAAATACGTTTGTTCGGTTTGACCCAGTCATTGCTCAGAATTTTTGCCGCGTGCGGCCCGATCGGATTGCCAACGCTGCCACCGGTAATTGCTGATAAACGCTCACTTGACTCATCACGCAGAATGCCCAGCGTATCTTGCACGGTAGATAGATAGTCTTCCGGTAGCGCGCGCGAATCGGTTCTTGGATACGTCAACACCTTGTGGCGTTCATAGAGCGCTTGCGCCAGTGACAATGTTGCCTTGGCCGAAAAGCCAAACCGGGCGTTGCCTTCACGTTGCAGACTGGTCAGGTCAAATAGCATTGGTGCGCTTTGCGTCGTGGGCTTGGTTTCTTCAGTGACTACCGCCTGCTGACCCTGGCAGGCCTGCCTGATTGCTTCAGCCTGATTGCGTTCCCAAAGTCTCTCTGCGCGCCGTTCCGCATCTTCGTCATTCTTTTTGAAGTTCGTATCAAACCAGCGACCTGGATACTGTCCGGCCTCGACATCAAACTGGGCATGCACTTCAAAGTAGGGTCGCGAGACGAATTGCTTGATCTGTTCCTCGCGCTCCACGACGATGGTCAGGGTGGGTGTTTGAACCCGGCCAACGGTGGTGAGGTAAAAACCCCCGTCTTGGGAGTTGAACGCCGTCATAGCCCGGGTGCCGTTAATGCCAACCAGCCAGTCTGCTTCTGATCGGCAGCGGGCGGCATCGGCGAGCGGCTTCATTTGTTCATCATCGCGTAGCTCCTCAAATGCTTCGCGAATGGCCTTGGGCGTCATGGACTGCAACCAAAGCCGGCTTATCGGTTGCTTGGCCTTCGTGTGCTGGACAATCAGCCGGAAGATCAGCTCGCCTTCGCGCCCAGCGTCACAGGCGTTGATAATTCGGTGGATATCTTTGCGGTGGATCAGCTTGGTGAGTAACTTGAGCCGGTCCTCGGTTCGGGCGATGGGGTTCAGATCAAAGTGATCGGGAATGACCGGCAGGTTGGCGAAGGACCACTTGCCACGCTTGACCTCTACGCCTTCAGGCGCCTTGATTTCAAGTAGGTGTCCAACGGCCGAGGTCACCACATAGTCGTCATTTTCAAAATAATCCTTCTCGCGTTTCAGTTCGCCAAGCGAACGCGAAATGTCGGCAGCAACAGAGGGCTTCTCGGCAATTATCAGTGATTTACTCATGAGCAACACCTACGGGGGAAGACTCCTTTGACATCTTTGATGTAAGAGAAACCGGCATTCACACGTGCAAGATTCACGACAAATTCAATGTGAACATGGCGCTGTCACAATCCACCTGCTGCGATGTGACCGGTTTTTTGGCGTGCTCATCATAAGGACGGCGTAAGGTACAGGCAAGTTATGCTGAGTGTTCAACGTATTTTCCAGCCGTCGTAACTTGGCGATCCAGCAGCCGTTCCAGCCAGCCCTGCCGACGGTTCTGTCACAAAAAATGTTTTCGAAGGCAATAAGGGGTTTTAACTCCGTGTCTGACAGACGAAAATTGCTAACTTTCCTGTGGTTTGTCAACTTGGTCCAACATGAAGAACAGTGGCGTATCTTGCACATCTATTTTTTTTGACAGAACCGTCGAAATTGTGTTCGAGGTCAATGCCCATTTTGCTCTTCGGGAGATCCTTGAGATGACCGACTGAAGCAATGACCTGATAATTACGCCCCAGATACTTGGATAGGGTTTTCGCCTTGGTGGGTGATTCGACGATGACGAGTGATTTAGCCATAGACAGTGATGAATGTCATGAATCGTTCACCATCACAATTTCCCATGGGGAAAGAATGTGGTGGTGTGTTACCGGATGCTCACCCGGAGATACTGCAGCCCCGGTATCTGCTTTATAAGCCCTTTGATCTCCAAAGACAAGAGAATGCTCATGACTTCAGATGGGGAATGGGAACCTTGAGAGATTAAATCGTCCAGGGAAACGGGTTCAAGTGAAATACAATCAAATAGTCGTTGTTCCTCCGGCCCAAGTGAAGGCGCGGAAGGTTGAGGTTGAAGCGCACCTTGTTGTTTCTCCAGGTGATCCCGGAAGGAGGGTTCTAACATAGGAAGAATTTCTTCCACAACATCTAAGGAGTTTTCGACTAATTTCGCACCTTCTTTAATGAGGCGGTGAGGGCCACGAGTCAACGTATTGGTCACATTTCCTGGTATGGCAAAGACCTCACGATTTTGTTCTAAGGCCATTCGAGCTGTAATGAGGGACCCACTGCGCGAGGTGGCTTCGGCCACAATCACACCGAGTGAGAGTCCACTGATGACCCGATTGCGTTGAGGGAAATGGTAAGAATGTGGAACGGTTCCCATGGGAAATTCAGAAAGAACGGCTCCCTGCTGTTCAATGCGTTGTCGTAGCGGACCGTGTTCAGGTGGATAGATGCGATCAATGCCACATCCTAGGACTGCCAGGGTTCTCCCAGAGGCGGCCAGCGCTCCTTCGTGGGCCGCGGCATCAATGCCCCTGGCCAGTCCACTCACAATCGTAAAGCCTAGTGCAGCTAAATCGCCGCTTAGTTGCCGGGTGAATGTACGCCCAAGATGAGAGCCTTTTCTTGATCCGACGACAGCGAGGGCATGTTGGTCACTGTCTTTGAGCTGACCCGTACACCAGAGAACCGGAGGAGGGTCAGTAATGGTTTTTAAACGAGCGGGGTATTGAGGGTCCGCTAGTGTCAGAATGAAGAACCGGCCAGCCTGAACTGCCTCTAACTCTTTTGCAATGTGTTCCTGCGCCTCAGAGGGCAGGGGCCGTTGAAGGGCTCTGGCTAATGAAGGGGGGATTTCACCTTCTTCAACGAGTGCGCGAACGTCTGAGGCACGAATCGATTCTGGTGAGCCGAATCGTTTGATGAGTCTGGTGTAGGTGACAGGGCCCAGTCCTTTGACTGCCAGCAGTTCCAGCCATCCTTGCAAGGATGAGGTCATCTTCGTCCTCTATGAGGATGGTGAATACGCGCATGGAGATCAACGTCAAAGAGTCCGCTCGCAGCGTTCTCCTCCCATGAAACGCTCAACATCCTATCCTGGACGATGGGAGCCTCTGGTTTTCTCCAAAGTTGAAGGACGGATTTGTGCCCCCTATCCTTTCTGTTCCTGGCGACGAGAGTCCCCTTTGGCGAGGCAGGACAGTGGAGGACATAGCCCATGATTCAAGCGTTATCGCGTGGCTAGGAGGCCGTCCGAGATTCGGCACGTGACGTCAGTTTTCCTACCACCACGATGTCATATTGCTCAAGGTGCAGTAATGGATCTGGCTTAAATACAATGTGTTGTTGGAATTCTTGTTCGAGTTGCTCAATGCTACTGTGTTCGGTCTCAAAGAGCAGCTCGATAACTTTGGGGTTGGCGCCGACTACAATTTGTTGTGATTGCCCCCGAGTACTCCCAATGCGCCGGATATCCCGAAAAATTTCATACGCAACTGTCATGGTAGATTTGGTGTACCCTCTCCCCTCGCAGTCACCACAAATTTCCGATAACGTCCGTAAAAGATCTTCACGGACGCGTTCACGGGAAATCTCGATGAGCCCAAGATCGGTAACGCGTGAAATACGTGTTTGGGCCTTACCGCCAGCCAGTGCGTCCAGAGTGGCTTGATATATTTTTTCACGGTTCCTTTCCCGTTCCATGTCAATGTAGTCAATAATGATGATGCCGCCAATGCCGCGTAATTTTATCTGGTAGCCAATTTCTTTCGCGGCTTCCAAGTTGTTTTTTAAAATCGTTTCTTCCTGGTCGCGTTTTCCCACAAAGCGCCCTGTATTCACGTCCACTACGGTCATGGCTTCGGTGTGATCAATCACAATGTGCCCTCCGGACTTGAGCCAGACTTTCCGGCTCAGGGCTCGGGTAATTTCCAATTCGATCCCTAGGTGATCGAATAACCCTTCCTGCTTCTTGTCATAGAAATGCACGCGAGACGCTTGTTCCGGAAGATAGCGCCGGACAAAATCTTTGACTTCCTCAAAATCCGGTTTTGCATCAACTAATAAGCGATCGACTTTTTTGGTGAATAAGTCGCGCACCACCCGGAGTGGGAGGGACAGATCCGTATGCAAGAGGGACGGAGCTGGTTGGCTGTTGGCCGCTTTGAGCGTGTCTTCCCATAACGCGGTGAGGAATCTCACGTCTGTTTGGAGATCCTCTTCCGGCACATCCTCGCACACGGTCCGGACAATGTATCCATACTCGGGTTTCCGGATTCGACGCATGAGGTCTTTGAGGCGATGGCGCTCTTCATCGTTCGTAATTCTTCGCGACACGCCAATATGGTCGACATTGGGCATGAGCACCAAAAATCGTCCGGGAAGGGAGACGTACGTGGTAATTCGAGGTCCCTTGGTGCCGATGGGGCCTTTGGAAATTTGTACAAGAAGTTCTTGCCCTTCTGCCAGGAGGTTTTCGATGGGGCGTGCTGTTTGGCGTCGAGGACGCGGCACGTCTTGACTGCGTTCGTCCTCTTCACTGTCCACGAGGGTATCCCCGGGTTCTGTTCCGACCGAAAGATCAGACACATGGATGAACGCCGCCCGATCCAGTCCGATATCGACAAAGGCCGCTTGCATACCCGGCAAAACTTTAATGACCTTGCCTTTATAAATATCTCCCACAAAATCTTTTTTTCTTGGCCGGTCGACATACAATTCTGTCACGACACGATTGTCGAGCACGGCCACCCGTGTTTCTTCACGGGTGACACTCATCGCAATTTCTACTCCCATAGTTCTCTCCTTACCTTCTCAGAATGGACCATGAGCTACTCTTCGTCAACTCTCTCAGTACAGAGATGCTGGCTGGAGTGTCAGAGCCAGTCTGTTGGATCTGGCTGTCAGAATCTGAGATAGCTCTGTTGTCCATTTTGTCAATAATTGTAAATGAATTCTGTATGGAACCACATAACGATGGTTCTGTGTGTCCACTTCCTTGGTCTCACAAGCTTACGAAAAAAATCCCCGGCTTTAGGACTTTTCTGCATTGAATGCTCCGTTGTTTCTCTCTTTGTGCGATAATCTGCCCGACACCATCAAGATCAAGCCGCAGGGTATATGATAGCTAAAGGAGTGACAGTCGTCTCCGTTTCACGTTGAGCAAGAGTCCCAGAGCTGTGAGATTCACCACCATGGCGCTGCCTCCATAGCTCATGAGGGGGAGAGGAATGCCCACTACGGGGGCGAGCCCGGATGTCATCGCAATATTGACAACAACTCCAAAGGCCATCATGGCTACGACTCCCACAGCCAGGAGAGCTCCGACGATGTCTTTGGCTTTAAACGCGATTTCTAAACCCATCAAAAACAAGAGAATATATAAGGATAGTAAAACCATTGATCCAATAAAGCCCCATTCTTCGGCGAAAACCGCAAAGACAAAATCAGTATGGCCTTCGGGAAGAAATTTAAATTGGGTTTGCGTTCCCCCATATAAGCCCTTTCCCAATAATTGGCCGGAACCGATGGCGATGCGAGATTGAAGCCCATGATAACCTTTTCCGCCGGGATCAGAGTTGGGGTCCACAAAGCTGAGAATCCTATCCTGTTGGTACTCATGAAGGGAGCCCCAGACCCCGCCCCAGGCAAAGGGGAATAGCATGAGTGCTGCCAATATCACAAACCCAAAGGCTTTGGATTTCATGCCCACAGTAAGGACGACGACAAGAAAAATGGCTAGAAAGCCCAGGCTGCTTCCTAAGTCAGGTTGCTTGAGTATGAGTAAGAATCCCGGGAGAACGATGAGTCCGGGAATAATCAATCGACGCACCCAGCCTTCACGGGTGGTGGTCCCATAGTAGGTAGCCAACATGAGTAGCAAAGGAATCTTAATGAACTCTGAGGGCTGGACCACGAAGGGGCCAAGTGGAATCCACCGTTGGGAGCCTCGACTGGTTTTGCCTGCGATTAAGACGATAATAAGTAAGATCAGCCCGATACCATAGAGCAGATATGAAAGACGAGCGAGTTTGTGATAGTCAATGCCTACCGCGACCAAAAAGGCTAAGGAGCCGACGACCATCCAGGTGGCTTGCTTGAGATAAATGGGGATTCCAGTTGTTGCCTGGGTATTGGTGACGCTATAAATGGATAGGATGCCCACAGCGATAATGGCCATAATGACGCCCAGGAAACACCAATCGAATGTATCCAGGCCTCGGCGATTCACATTGTCGTTCATCAATGACATGAGATGGGTCGTTTTCCGTCTTTAGGGGATGGGATTCCTGATTAGAGAGAAGGATGTTGGCTGTTCTCAAAGCCCATATAGGCTTCAATGAGTGTCTTGGCCAGGGGAGCGGACGCTGAGCCCCCATGCCCCATGTGTTCAACTAATACCGCCACGGCAATCTTCGGATGTTCCACGGGGGCAAAGGCCACAAACCACGCGTGATCTCGAAATTCTTTTTGAGGCTCCTTGTTCTTATCCTTGTCCCCATCAGGTTTTAAGGCAACGACTTGCGCGGTTCCGGTTTTGCCCGCAATACTCACGATCTCTGATTGGGCCAGTTTTGCTGTTCCCCTCGTGACGACCGCAGCCAATCCTTCCTTGATCTGTGCAAACGTTTGGGGGGAGATGGCCAATTGTCGAATGGGTGCCTCAGGCTCTTCTTTAAGATTGCCGGTTCGTCGAAGTCGAGAGGCTTTGAGCAATCGAGGTCGGACCACTCGTCCATTGGTCGCCACGATGGAGGCCACTTTCGCCATCTGAATGGGGGTCACGGATAAAAATCCTTGTCCAATAGAAATGGAAATGGTTTCTCCAGGGTACCATGGTTCCCGTTTGACCTTTTTTTTCCATTCCGAGGAAGGGACGAGGCCCGATCGTTCGGAAGGGAGTGCAATGCCGGTTTTTTCGCCTAATCCGAACTGACGGGCATAGGTGGCGATGGGATCAATGCCCAATTGATTGCCGGCTTTGTAAAAGTAGACATCGCACGACTCCGCAATGGCTTTGGTTAAGTCGACTTGCCCATGGCCTCCGGCCTTCCAATCGCGAAACACCCGCCTTCCAAAGGGAAATGTTCCATGGCAGGGTATCAATTCTTGTGCGCCGAGTGTGTGAGTCTCCAAGAGGGCTGCGGCCATGATGATTTTAAATACCGACCCCGGAGGATATTGACCTTGAATGGCGCGATTGGTGAGAGGGTGGCGGGTATCTTTGAGAAATCGTTGCCAATCCTTGGCGCTAATTCCTCCTGAGACATCATTGGGATTGAACCCGGGTTTACTCGCCAGAGCCAGAACATCTCCATTCCAGGGATCCAAGGCGACTATGGCTCCGGCTTCCTCTCCCAGCAGGTCCTCTGCGAGTCGTTGAAGTCGGATGTCGAGAGTCAGGTACAGGTCATCCCCGGCCAAGGGGCGTTGAACTGAGAGTGACCGTTTGGGGTATCCCAGGGCATCGACTTCAATCACTTCCTCTCCGGTTTCTCCAAGAAGATATTCATCAAATGTCCGCTCCACGCCATTTTGCCCGATGATGCGTCCTCCCTGAAGATCGGAAAACCCGGGGTCTTTAAGCTGGGATTCGGAAATCTCACCCACGTAGCCCAGGACATGTGAGGCGTAATTTTCGAGTGGATAGTGGCGCTGATATTCCGGCTGAATCACGACACCGGGAAGTTCGAGCCGGTGCGATTCAATGAGTGCCGCCTCCTTAAGGGTAATGTCGGCTTTGATTTTAACTCGGCCCCTTCGACTTTTGAGTGCTAGTTTATTGGAAATCTCTTGTTGGTCAATATCCACGAATTGAGGTAACTGAGCCAGAAGGGCCTCACGGTCTTGTATGTCTTCCAAAGAAATATACAGTTGGAAACTGGGGATATTATTGGCGAGGAGTTCGCCATTCCGATCATACAAAAGCCCTCGAGCCGGTTCTAAGACAATGGTTCGAGTGCGATTGTCGCGGGCGAGTTCCTGATAGTGCAGTCCGTCTCGAACCTGTAATTGCCAAAGACGTAACCCCAGTAACACTAAAAGCATCAGAAAGCCGATCTTGACGAAAATTAACCGGTTTTGAATATCGACAAGTTCATTGGCCTGGCGGGAAGTGTCCAACATTGTGCGGGTCTTATCGTGGTCCTCGGCCTAAGTGTACCATACTCAACGATGGGTCAATGAACTTGATGAGCCAGAAGATCCCTAAGGTCAGGAGGCTGTTGTAGAGCCCTTGTGGCAACAGTCCTGAGGAGAGGGCATGAAAGAGGATCGGGGCATCTACTACCGGGTATGCTACGACGAGAGAGGCCAATCCACATCCTAACGACAAGGCGAAGGTGACGAGCAGGACTGCGGGACTGGTGACGGTGGAAAACGTGTGGGTTGTGACGCCAGCCAAGCCTCCCGCGAGTCCCTTTAAGATCATATTGAGCCCAATGCCGCCTGGAGTGAGTAAGTCCTGGAATAGTCCCACCGTCAGTCCGATCATCAGTCCTTTGTATTCACCTGAGCGAAATCCAATCACGCATGCCAGGATGAAACATAGATCAGGGTAAATCCCTTTGGCGGATAGGACCGTGCTAAAGGTGGCTTGAATAAGCACCACGCCAAAGCACAGAAGGATGTCGAGAAAAATAGTCACAAGATTCCATTAGGGAGAAAGAGAGGCAGTCGATTTCGGTAATGATGAGGGAAGAGAAGGCTGAAACGAGGTAATCACCAAGACCGCTTCCAGTTTGGCAAAATCAACAATTGGATCAATTTCACCCAATTGAAATAAGTCGGTATCGGCTTTGGTGACCTGGTGAATCCGGCCAATTTGGAGTCCACGGGGAAAATCATCCGTTAATCCAGAGGTGACCACTGGATCTCCGGGTTGGACGGGAGAAAGAGGAGGCAGATATTTCATATGAATGGTTCCTTGAGGGGTTCCCTGAACCAGACCCTCATCCCGGCTGTTTTGAACCATCCCGGTGATCGCGACGTTGGGGTCGGAAAGAAGAAGCACGATGGCCGTCGTGGGGTTCACTCGTACGACACGTCCTACCACTCCGGCATCGGTGATGACTCCCATTTCCGGATGAATGCCGTCTTGGTTCCCTTTATTGATGATCATGGCTCGATACCAATTGGACACATTTCGGCCGATGATTCGAGCCGGAAGGGTCGTCATGGGTGTGGTTTCCTGATAGGTCAGCAATTGTTGAAATTGGGTGGCAATGATGGTTTGTTCTCGAAGAAGATTCTGCTCACCCTGTAAGCGCTGAACCTCCTGGTTCAGCTGTTGATTTTCTTCCCACACATTCTGTAGGGCGATGTAGTGGTTCCAAGCGTGACGGATAGAATCCTGTGTCGAGGCCACCGCATGCAGAGGGACTTCAAGAATTCGTGCGAAAGGCCCCCCCACGTGGCCCAGCCATTCCTGGGATTGTCGAGGCAGAAACAGCAGGAGTGCGAGGAATAGAATGAAGATGACCCCTAGGACTCGTCGTATACTTGTCGATATGGGAAAATTTGGCTCTGATCGAGACATGCGAATAGATGGAAACTCAGGGATTCAGCCTGGAATGCGAAGAAATTTTTCGAAGGAGACTGAATTCTTCGAGAGTTTTCCCTACTCCTAACACGACCGAGGTTAAGGGGTCATCGACGGTGACAATGGGTAATGACGTTTCCTCGCGAAGTCGATTGTCCAGCCCTTGAAGCATCGATCCGCCTCCGGTTAGCACGATCCCCCGGTCAATGATATCTCCTGCCAATTCCGGGGGAGTGTTCTCCAAGGCCAGACGAATGGCTCGGACGATAGTGGTGAGGCAATCCTGTAACGCTTCTCGTATCTCACTGTCGTCGATAAGGATCGTTCTGGGGATTCCAGACACCACATCTCGTCCCTTGACGGCCATTTGTTTTTTTTCAGGCAGAGGGTAGGCTGAGCCGATTTCCATCTTGATCCGTTCTGCCATATGTTCGCCGATTAACAGGCTGTATTCCCGCTTGAGATAGCTTGTGATGGCTCCATCTAACTGATCGCCCGCGACCCGGACCGATTCACTGTAGACGATGCCTCCTAACGAGATCACGGCAATATCGGTTGTGCCTCCTCCGATATCGACCACCATGTTGCCGGAGGGCTCGGTAATCGGTAAGCCGGCACCAATCGCAGCGGCCACCGGTTCCTCGATGAGATAGACTTCCCGTGCGCCAGCTAATTCGGCTGATTCCTTGACGGCACGTTGTTCAACTTGCGTGATTCTGGATGGGACGCCAATAATAATTCGTGGCCTGATGAGAGTTCCCCCTCGATGAACTTTTTGGATGAAATGTCGCAACATGCGTTCGGTTATGTCAAAATCAGCAATGACGCCCTCTCGCATGGGACGAATGGCGGTGAGATTACCCGGGGTTCGCCCGATCATCCGCTTCGCTTCTTCCCCAACCGCTAGAAGTTTTTTCGAGTTTGTCTCAACTGTCACCACGGAGGGTTCGTTCAGGACAATCCCTTTCCCCTTGATATAAATTAAGGTAGAGGATGTTCCCAGATCGATCGCCATGTCTTGAGAAAAGTGGCTGATGAAATAATTGAATATACCCATGGGAAGTTTTGAGACCTATCAATTCAGAGGGTAGGCGACAATGGCCGGAGTCGGAATTAGGGTTGTTAGAGTCTTTCAGTGGTAAAGGGAAAATAGACGATCTTCATGTGTTTATGCATGATTTCCCGGTCAACCTGGATGTGTCGACGTTGGATAGTTATTCACACCTGGGCGGAAATCCGTTGGACTGGTTCGGGGCTGGATGAATCGTCGCCATCCACTTATTTCCACCTAGGTATTTAGAAGGTGAAAACATAAGTTGGATTGTCCCCTCCCGTAGAGAAAAGTATATCAGAAGTCTTAAAAGACCACAAAGAAAAGGCTGAATATGAAACCAAGCTCTGCAAAAAGCTCTTCCTGGCTCTTGCCAGACTGGAACAAATGTAGATAATAAGAGTCCGAAAAATTTCAAGAGAAAAAAGGATACATTCCATGACAAGCAAAACATTATTTGAAAAGATTTGGGATCAGCATGTGGTTCGTGAAGAACCGGATGGAACGACCTTATTGTATATTGACCGACATTTGGTGCATGAAGTGACCTCTCCTCAAGCCTTTGAAGGCCTCCGGTTAGCCGGGAGAAAGCCCAGACGGCCAACTGCGGCGCTCGCTGTTCCCGATCACAATGTTCCAACGACCGACCGGACGCAGGGCATTGCCGATCCCATGAGCGCCTTGCAGATTTCAACCTTGGAAGGCAACTGTGCAGAATTTGGCATTACCTATTATGGGATGGAGGATATCCGTCAAGGCATTGTCCATGTGATCGGGCCTGAACAAGGGTTGACGTTACCGGGGATGACGATTGTCTGCGGAGATTCCCATACCTCGACTCATGGGGCGTTTGGAGCCTTAGCATTTGGCATTGGGACCTCAGAAGTCGAGCATGTGTTGGCGACGCAATGTTTGGTCCAGAAACGACCCAAAACTATGGAAATTCGGGTGGAGGGCACGCTTCCTGACTATTGTTCTTCTAAAGATGTGGTTCTGGCGATCATCGGGCAAATTGGTATTGGCGGTGGGATCGGCTATGTCGTGGAATATACGGGTTCGGTGATCCGATCGTTTTCCATGGAAGGCCGGATGACCCTCTGTAATATGTCTATTGAGGCGGGAGCGCGTGCTGGTCTGGTCAGTCCAGACGAATCGACTGTCGCGTACGTGAAGGACCGACCCCTCAGTCCGAAAGGGGCGGTGTTTCAACAAGCGAAGCAGGATTGGCTGAAATTGGTAACCGACCCTGGAGCCCGGTTTGATAAGGTTATTGAGCTGCGAGGAGAGGATGTTTCTCCTCAGGTGACGTGGGGGACGAATCCGGGAATGGTGACTGATGTGAATGGACGCGTGCCTGATCCTGCCTCCATTGGGGATGAAAAGCTGCGGACGGCCACAGAACGTGCCTTAGCCTATATGGGGTTGCCAGCTGGCATTCCCATTTGTGACATCCAGGTCGATCGAGTCTTCATTGGGTCCTGTACAAATTCACGAATTGAGGATTTGCGGGTGGCGGCGCGGTATGTCAAGGGGAAGCATGTCGCTCAAAGCGTCAAGGCCATGGTGGTCCCGGGATCAGGATTAGTCAAACACCAAGCGGAAGAAGAAGGTTTGGATCGGATTTTTCGAGAAGCGGGTTTTGAATGGCGTGAACCAGGATGTAGTATGTGCCTCGCTATGAATGCGGACGTGCTGACCCCTGGAGAACGATGTGCCTCAACCAGTAATCGAAACTTCGAGGGGCGTCAGGGCAAGGGCGGACGGACACACTTAGTGTCCCCTGCCATGGCTGCGGCTGCGGCTGTTGAGGGACATTTTGTTGATATTCGTGATTGGAATATGTGAAATAAATAAGGAAATTCTTTGGCCTTGAAGAGGAAATGGCTTCCTCTAGCATTAAACGGGAGATAGATATGCAAGCGTTTACTATATTGACCGGGACGGTCGCTCCGTTAAATCGTGGCAATGTCGATACGGATCAAATCATTCCGAAGCAATATTTAAAAACGATCCATCGTACGGGCCTCAAAGAAGGATTGTTTGCTGATTGGCGGAGGCGTGCGGATGGGTCTCAGGATCCTGAATTTTTTGTCAACCAACCTCGTTATCAACAGGCCACGATTCTGTTGACCCGTGAAAATTTTGGGTGTGGATCCTCCAGGGAACATGCTCCATGGGCCTTGTTGGATTATGGCATTCGTTGTATTGTGGCTCCGAGTTTTGCCGATATTTTCTACAACAATTGTTTCCAGAATGGGATTCTCCCCGTTGAGCTTCCGGTAGAAGATATCCAAACATTGTTCGACCGCGTAGCTCATACCGACCAGTATCAGGTCACCGTCGACTTGGCTCAGCAAATTGTCGCCCTTCCTGAAGGAGAGCAGTATTCGTTCACCTTGGATCCCTTTCGCAAGGATTGCTTGTTGAGGGGATTAGATGGAATTGGACTCACGCTTCAACACGAATCTGCCATTGCCACCTATGAAAAACGCCGAGCTCAAGAGGCTCCATGGCTGTTTCAGGATCTTTCCTCTTCAGGACACTCGTAAACGTCCGCTGACCTTCTTGATTGATCGGGATGGGTCTGGGAATGACACCATCCCGATTCTTCTTTCGATCCCATCCGGAATAGCTTTGGCTCCTGCCGGTTGAAAGTGGCACAGGTAATGGTAGACATTTCCCTCATTCCGAGGGATGATGAATCCTCGAGACCTCCCCGAACTCCCTTATCGTGGTTCCATATGGTGTTTGGGTTGGGAATACCCTGAATGCCTGTCATCGCCGCCAACTCGACTTATGAGTGAAGTCCATATCCTACGAGATGTCCTCATTATTTTTTCTATCTCCGTTCTGGTTGTTTTTGTTTTTCAAAAACTCCGGCTACCGGCGGTTGCGGGATTTTTAGTTGCCGGCACCTTAGTGGGTCCTCACGGACTGAACCTCATTTCTGATCAGCATCAAGTCGAAACTCTCGCCGAAATCGGTGTGGTGTTGTTGTTGTTTACCATTGGTTTGGAAACCCCTCTTTCTCGCTTACGGGCTTCCAGTCGGCTCTTATGGGTTGGTGGTCCCCTGCAAATTTTGAGCATGCTCAGCGTCGTGGTACTTGGGGGATGGTTTCTGGGTCGATCATGGGAGGAATCGGTCTTCTGGGGCCTGTTGTTGTCGTTGAGCAGCACAGCCATTGTCCTCAAGATTCTCGGAGATCGAGGTGAAATTGATGCGCTGCATGGGCAAGCGACCATGGCGATTCTTATTTTCCAGGATTTAGCCGTCGTGGCCATGATTTTACTGACGCCTGTGCTGGGAACAGGTTCCCAGGGTGAGACACGGGTGATTGTCGAAACGCTCATGAAATCCGTCATGGTTGTGGGGTTGATTGTGTTGGCAGCGCGGGTTCTTGTCCCTCATGTTCTTCATCTTATTGTGGGGACTCGAAGTCGAGAGTTATTTCTCCTGTCGATCATTGTGTTGGGGTTGGGAACGGCCTGGTTGACCTCCCTCGCGGGGTTGTCATTGGCTCTTGGCGCCTTTATCGCGGGTCTCGTGATCTCTGAGTCGGAATATAGTCATCAAGCGCTCGCCGAAGTGATCCCCTTTCGCGATAGTTTTAATAGTTTGTTTTTTGTCTCGGTGGGGATGTTAATGAACCCATCAGTCATCTCTGAATTTCCCATTCTGGTGATGGGGTTGTTGGTGCTCGTGGTTTTGGGCAAGTTCCTTACGGGAACCGGAGCGGTGTTTCTTGCTGGGGCCCCTGTATCTTCTGCATTGTTAACGGGCGTGGCCTTAGCTCAGGTGGGAGAATTTGCCTTTATTCTCGCGCGGGTGGGCCAGGGAGAAGGGTTATTGGACACGCAAGCCTATAATATTTTTCTTGCGGTATCGGTATTGTCTATGACGATTACACCATTTTTGATTCAATGGGCTCCTCGCCTGGCTAGACGAACCGAGGCGCTTGATCGCCTGAACCATTGGGTGCCTCGACGTCAGACAAATGCGGCGCAAGGCATCAAAGTCACAATCAAAGATCATGTCATCATCGTGGGCTATGGCTTAAATGGGCGGAATCTCGTGCGAGTCTTAGGTGACATGGAGATTCCCTATGTGGTGCTGGACGTCAACCCGGATGTGGTGGAGGCTGCTGGAAAAGGCCGGGGCACCATGATTTATGGAGATGCGACGAATTCCAGGGTGTTGGTTCAAGCGGGGATCATGTTGGCGCGAGTGCTCGTGGTCGCCACCTCCGACCCGTTTGGAGCGCGTCGGATTGTCCAGCAAGCACGACAACTGAATCCCACTCTTCATATTGTCGTACGAACACGATATTTAAAGGAATTGCAGGATCTTCAAGAACTAGGGGCCAATGATGTCGTGCCGGAAGAATTCGAAACATCTATTGAGATTTTCGCCTTGGTTCTTCGCACTTACCAGACCCCTAAAGCCATGATCCAAGACAAAGTTGAACAAATCCGTCGGGAGGGGTATCTCCTGCTTCGGAGAGGAGAGTTGCCTGAGTTAGCTCACCATCTTCGTGCGGGAACCTTGGCGGATGTGCAAGTCGATACCTGTCGGGTGGAAGACTATTCCCACGTGTTGGGGAAATCATTGACACAGTTGCATATCCATGGACGGACGGGCGCTTCCGTGATTGCGATTACGCGAAATGGCGTGACGCAATCCAATCCTTCTCGCGATACGGTTCTGGGGCCAGGGGATGTCCTGGTTCTTCTTGGCGCGCGCGAGCAAATCCGTAAAGCTATTGCCCTGCTTGTGGATACCAAAATCTGAAAAGCCTGGTCCTGTCCAGGCGTATTGAGACGACGGGTAGGCCGTTATTGGCGATTCCTCCACAAGTGGTCACACTCGATGACCATCGGTTCTCTTTTTCAGGGATAGGACGTGAATGGCATGAACGTCTCTTTTTGTTGGAAGGTCGTCTGCCTGTCATGAGGGAAACACACTGGAGGTGACCTGGATCCCAGGTGAGCACTGAGAACTTCATGAGATGGAGCCTGCCATTTGGCTGGAGGAACTTCTAGCGAACGGGTCCCTCTGTTTCCAAATCAAGAGGGCATCGTCAAGGAAGGCCCGTGAATCCCCATCACCGCCCCCGTCACAAAGATCCTGACGAAGCAACTGAGAACTTGACGTTTAGGAACGATCATGATTGGACGGCAATTGCCATGAGAATTCCCCAAAATCTCAGGGCCATTTGAGGCCTAAAGGCTTTTGGGGATACACCGATAAAAG
>JAOTTP010000052.1 GCA_029864405.1 Nitrospirota bacterium | reverse complement strand
AAAGCTCGGCGAGAGGTGACCAGTCTGTTCTGGTGACCAATCGCTCAACCCACCGAACCGCCGTATACGGATCCGTACGTACGGTGGTGTGACAGGGAAAGCGGGTGACCGCCTACCTATGTCGATTGTTGGCCCTGTCGTGGCCCTTCGGGTTCCCTGCGCGGTTCGCCGACTCCGGCGGCGGCGCAAACTCGCGGAGCCTGTCCTGAGCCTTTCCGAAGGGCTCAAACAGTGCGCCGCCGAACTTCCAGAATCGGCTGCACGGCTCGGCCACGCCAAAGGCCAGAATCAAAGGGAGCAGGTTTGAACAAACTATCTCTCATCCTGCATGTTCCACCGCTAAAGTAAAGTTAAAGAGTCATGAACTTTAAGTTTTCCTTCTACTGTGACCTCAATAATTTTTCCATAATATCTGGGTAGGCAGTGAACAGGAAAATTTCTTTTCCCAGGTTCAACAGCCGATAAGTTTGGTTTGCAACGAAAAGTATTCACCCTATTTTTTTATGGGTTTATCCAGGTCTGCGAAAATTTCTTGATCTAAAAAAGTTAAAAATGAGCCAGAATACGTCATTGGTCCAGGAAAATTACAAGGACTACACATCCCAGGTGAACGTCAAGAAGACCGTTCAAATTCTTCTTAACTATGTACCACCTGAAGATCTGGCCCATTTACAATCTATAGTTCTTACAAATACCGCCGCCTTATCACGGAAAAGGAAGCGGCAAAGAAGGTCCTCCGGGGCACCTCTTTCCCGTGTTTTGGGCCGCTGTTACCAAAGGTGGAAAGGGCAACCAGCTTATATTGAACTTTATGTGGATAACATCCTGGAGGATGTATCCTGGTATGACCTCAGGTTACCAATGTTCAGAAATTGGATGTTCGCGAAGATTCTATATCACGAGATTGGACATCATGTTCAGGTGATTTCTAACGCTAAACTCGTTAAAGAGGAAGTTTTCGCCGAAAAATATGCGGCGCGTCTCAAAAAACGTTTCTCTCGGCAACGTTATGGGTATCTTCGACGGTTTCTCCTTCCCTTAATTAAGGTCTGTTTGGGGTTTATTAGAATTATTAAGTTAGTGAAAAAGCGCCTAGTAAGAAAAAAATAGGGCATTTTTGGAATTTGATTGGTCTGAAGAGGAAATCTTTGGCACAATATGAAGGATGCCCTCAATACCGATCAGCTAAGGATCTGTGACCTGGTTGGAGATCACACAGTTTTGCGAGATCCTTTGTTATCGCTCAGGATTCCTCGGACATTGACTGACCGATGGAGTTCAAGTTTTTACAGATTAAGGAAACAGATGCCTCGTTTATCTAATTTACCTCTGAACACCCTCTTAATTTTTTGCTTGAGTCTGTTTGTAAGTTTAGCCTTTTCCCAACAGGTTGACGCCAAACGAAATGCGAGACCAGCGACCTCCCCCGTGAAGATTTCTGATGTGGTGGTCTCCCCTGATCCCTTTATCATTGGAAAAAGTCCGTTGACGCTGACCATGCTCGTGGAGTTGCCATCATCGTTACGTGGGGCCAATGTGCTTGAAGTCTCTGCCATGATCACGTCACCGACGCGGCGCTCCATGAGTTTTGTCGCACATCGTCGGTTGGTGGACGACCAGGAGGCGACAGGGAAAAATCTCACCGTTCCGGTGGAGTTGGTCTGGGATGGAAAGGATCAATACCATCAACTCGTGGTTGATGGCTCGTACTTTTATGAACTCCAGGCCAAGTTGATGGAGGATCAAGGGTATGGTCCCCGCACGAAGATCGTGTCACATCGGGTACATGGGACGCTCGAAGCGTTGGCCTATGTGGGTGAAGTGTTGCCTCCCCTTCCTCCTGAGCCTGATATTCCCGAAGAACTTGAGATTCTTCGTGAGGGAGAGAGCATTGAAGAAACCGTCCCAGGCATGGAAGAAGGCTTGAAGTCTTCTGACGATCCAGTAGTTCCAGGGGAAGAGACCCTTCTGGACGTTACGGATGTTCTTCAGCCAGAGGAGGCCGGTAGTGCTGGGTCTGATGGTCAAGTCGTTGAACCAGAGGGGAAAGACGAAAGGCTGATTCCTGAAATGCTGGAGTCGCAAACGCCGGAACCCTTGAACGAGCCGATGCCGGAGTTGCCTAAGTCTGGGGAGGAGCTTCCGCTTGCCCGTTAATATTGATGCGGTGGGCTAGACAGCCTGCTCCAAACCCGTTATCGATATTCACCACGCCGATTCCCGATGAGCAGGCATTCAGCATGGTTAAGAGAGGGGCAAGCCCGCCAAAATTCGCCCCGTAGCCCTGGCTGGTGGGCACGGCGACAATCGGGCGATCAACCAATCCTCCCACCACGCTGGGCAACACCCCATCCATTCCTGCGACGACGACGACGACCCGTGCCTGGTGAAGACTCTCTTGGCGATCCAAGAGCCGATGTAAGCCTGCGACGCCAACATCATAAAGTGTGTGCACACGGCTTCCCATGACTTCGGCGGTCACTTTGGCTTCTTCGGCCACCGGAATGTCGGAGGTGCCGGCCGTGACAATAAGAATCAACCCCTGCCTGGGACGCCTGCTATCGGAAATAGACACCATCCTCGCCATCTCATGATACACAGCCTTGCGGGTCAATCGTTTGAGACTGCGCGCATTCACGGGCGAGACTCGTGTGGCGAGGAACGGTCCGCCGGCCTTGAGAAGTTTTCGCGCGATGCCCGTAATTTGTGCGGGTGTTTTCCCTTCGCACAGGATCACTTCCGGAAATCCTTGTCGAAGCGACCGGTGATGATCCACTGAGGCAAACCCGAGATCTTCAAACGGGAGCGTGCGGAGCTGTCGAATAGCCTGGGGGACAGAAACGTGTCCGCCTTGAACTCGTTGAAGCAAGGCAGCTAATCGATCTTGATTCATGAATGAGCCCTAGGGCCAAAGGTCGCCGTGCTGGGGGAAAACAGCCCGTCCGTTTCGCCTTTGGCTAATCGGGACATCAGATCCGTCACGATATGTCGGGGATTGCGACCTTCAGATAACATTTGAAACACGCCGCGCACAATTGGCATATCCACGTGATGTCGTTCGGCCAGTGCCATGGCAGCCCGGCTGGTAGGAACGCCTTCAGCCACGGTTCTGGTGGTTGAGCGCAACGTGGTCATATTCGCGCCCCTGGCCAACTGCATGCCGACCTGGTAATTACGACTCAATGCTCCGGTACAGGTGAGTACCAGATCTCCTAACCCCGATAGCCCATAAAAGGTGGCGACATCGGCGCCCATGGCCCGGCCTAGCCGGATCATTTCCGCCAGTCCTCGGGTGATTAAGGCGGCTCTGGCGTTAGATCCGAGTTCCAGCCCATCGACCACACCAGCGGCAATGGCCATGACATTTTTTAAGGCCCCGCCAAGTTGCGCGCCGATGATATCCCGCCCGGCATACACGCGAAACTGTGGAGTGATGAACGCTTGCTGCAGACCATTCACCAGATTGAAATCCCGGCCGGCGAGTAAAATGGTCGTGGGTTTCCATCGGCTCACCTCTGATGCGAAGCTGGGCCCGGATAGAACGGTGATGAACGGATGCCAGGCTGCGGGGAGGTAACTTTCGACCACCTGACTCATTAATTGCAGCGTGCCTTCCTCAATGCCTTTGGTGGCAATGATGATGGGAAGGGGTTCCTTTAATAAAAGGTGGAGTTGCTTCACCATATTGGCCATGGCATGAGATGGCACCGCGAGCAGGATAACATCCGTGCCCTGCACGCAATCCGGAAGACTGATCGTGGCCTGGATGGAATTGGGTAAGACTACCTCCGGGAGATACCAGGAATTTTCTCTGGTGCGCTGGATGGTCTCGGCGACCTCAGGTTCATGCGCCCAGAGGCGAATGTTGAACCCTTTGGTGGCCAGGAGGTGCGCCAAAGCCGTTCCCCAGGCTCCGGCGCCAATCACAGAGAGGACACGAAAGGAAGAGGGTGTCACGGTGTCTCCTGACAAAGGTGAATCATGGATGAATGTGGTGTGTGTGCATGGGCCAGGAGGCCAAGCCGATATACTGGGAGAGAAACGTGCACCAGTCTGAGGGAGTCAATGAGGGTCGATGTTGGGATTGAATAGGTATCTGTTGGGGAATTATAAAAACGACGTGCGAAGTGAGTCAAATCATTTTGGGTGTTTCGCCTGGACGAATCGATGGAAATTGGGCAAGATAGAGAATCCCAATCAGGAACCATTCTGCATCTTAACAGAAATCAGGTGCTGCGTGAGTGCAACCAAGCCGTGTCCTTCTTGTGGCTATAATCTCCCCCTCAATGGACGGTACTGTCCAAAATGTGGGAGTCGGGCAGATCGAAAACACGTGGAGGAGTCCAAACAAGAGCCGCTCAATCTCCGGATTCTCTATATCATGGTGGGTCTGCTCATCCTGGCGGTCTTATTCCCTCCTTGGCAAACGCCACTGGAGCAGACGCCGGAATTTTTAGGCTTTCACTTTATTACTTCTCCCCCCATGGAGGGGGCCCAACGCAGTCCCATTCTCCAAAACATTCAACTCTTCACGATTGCCGTGGCTGGGCTGTACTTTTCCTGGGCGTTTAGGGGCAAAAGCTAACCGGGGCATTTCTCCGAATCCGGCGAGGACGGTCTCATGAGGGTGACTCCTGAGGACAAGGGATGTCGGGAATACCTGGCCACCAGGTCTCCTCAACATCCCCTGTCGTATTCCTATGACAATGAGAATTGAAGCAGGCTCACAGCTGGTTACTTGGTGATTTGGAGGATCTGTTGAATGGCCTCGGCCTTTTGCATTCGGAGAATTTCATAAATTTTGGGGCCATCCTCAAGAATGTATTGCCGGTCCTCGGCTTGCACCTTCATACAGGGTCCTGGTTTACCCTGCAAAGAGACGAAACGGGTCACGAGCGTGGGATTCCGTGCAATCCGTAAGATGCTCACGGCACAGGCTTCCCCATCATAGGGTGCGGACACAATCTTCGCGTCATCCCATTCTTGGATATCGTAGACATGGGTGTGAACTTTCAAATAGGGCACATTGTCATTGACCAGGGATGCAGTCGAGTCGATACACCGTTTAAATTCTCGCATACAGGTGATGCGCGATGTTTGCAGCACATCGTCGGTATTGCCTTCTTTGAGCATCCACGAACCCTGGACTTCCACCCATTGTCCCCATTCCTGATCGTGGAAGGTCTGTGAGGGAAGGAAGGGGACGACGCGATTCAAGAGCCGATCATCTGCCGTGAGATGTTTCAGCGTGAGAAAATCGAGATCTCCGGTCTGAGAGAGCCCGGTTTTTTCCTGATAGGCTTTCAATGCCTGTTTGGTGGATGGGTCGAGAGTTCCCGAATACGGCCCGACGCCATACCCAAAACGTCCGAGAAAAATCTGCACTCCCGTCACCAACGTACGAAATTCATCCGGCTTTTGTCGTAACTCGGCCAATTCCTCTTGCCCCTTCTTGTCTAAAGCCGTGTTTGGGGTGCCAGGGTGTTGTGGTTGACTGGACGGGGGCGATGAAGCCACAGAAGGTTTTTCTTGGGTCGAGGTTGTTTTGTGCTGTTCGCCAGAGGCGAAGCTGGGGGTATCGGGAAAGAGCGTTCCTCCAACACCGATGAATACATAAAGAGCCATCAGTCCGAGTAATTTGCTGGTGTGTTGCGACATGTCACGTCCCCTTCAACGAAGTAAAAAGAAGAATATCTGTGTGGTGTTCAATCAATATCTATGAAGATCAGGATCATTCCAGGTGGAGTTGGTGGAGTCAAGGCCTGAAGCCGGCTCGTCCCTTCAGAGGTGAGCGGCTGGTCCGCACGAGGGTCAAACGGAGTAAATCTGGAAAGGAGAAGAGGAGAAAGACCGACAAAAGACTCGTCGAGATCGCGCCTGTTCTGATTGATGGGAGGACAGGTCGTTCACAAAAAAACCACGCCGGATGGAGTCACCCCCATCCGGCGTGATGTCCGCACACCGGAAAAAACTACCGTTTCTTTGTGGCAGCTTTTTTCCTGGCTGGAGCCTTTTTCTTGGCTGGAGCCTTTTTCTTTGCCGGTGCTTTTTTCTTGGCTGGAGCCTTTTTCTTTGCTGGTGCTTTCTTCTTTGTGGCCAAAACACTCACCCCCTTTCAAAATAGATGCGACGTCAGAGCCGCAGTGAGAGCTCACCGTTACGATAGCGGTGAGTCAGTGAATAGGAACCTTTGAGTACGTTGTTAGTGTAAGAGGTCACGCGAAAATTATATCGGCGTCATCGTTACAACAATGCCAAGCGATGTTCGGGAGCGAAATTTGAGAGGGAATTGATGTATGAAAGAAGTGTTTCGATAGTTGTGCATGATGATGTTGTTACTATACTACAACGTCTAAGAAGTTAATTCCAGAAATTTTCGAATTTTTTTTCGTCGTGATGAAAACAGCACAGGGTGTCTATCAGAAATTATTTCGGTATGACGACAAGAAACATGATGAACATGTTCAACAAAAGAAGAAAAACTTTTCACTGTGTGATGGTCGTCAGGTCATGTGATGGCGAATAATTCGCATCGGCGGCGAACGTAATGCGTCCAATGAGTCGCCCATCTTCCGTTTCCACGTTCACTCGCCATTCACCAGGCTGGAGCCGTCGTTTCATCGTATACATGCGATAACCATGTTCTCTTCCTCCCGTGATGGAAATGGGAATGCGATCCGTGGTGATGAATTCAGCTGACTTCGTGAGCGGTCGCCATTCCCAGTGGTGATAGATGGTGGTATGCAACGTGATCGGGGCAAACACGGATGAAAAGCTATAGACGGGTGTGTCCGTCCCGACCCGGTCATCAGATCGTTTCCACACGGCGTACCAGGGGCCATCCTCATAGGTCAGCGCGTACTGGTTCTGCTGTTTTTCAATGTGATGATAGATGCCCCCGGATTTAAGGGAGAGGGGAATGGGCGGAATCCAATTTAAAAAATATAACGCGGTGCACAGTCCCACGACGCCGAAAGCCGGGAGGCAAATGGTCAAGGAAGCCCTGACGGGAAGATTGGGAATGCCGCGGAGGGTGAGGCGGACAGTGTGCCACACGACGGCGATAGTGATGACGGCACCAATTAAAAAGACCGAGGCGTTCATCCATCCAGTCAGGACAGGGAGAAAGAAGGTCATAAAGCTTAAGGTGACGATCGCAAAGAGGCCCACCAGCATTTTGAGACTAGAATATTGGTTTGAAAGAAATTCATTGGCAATGAGGAACCCGAGAATGATTCCCAAAAAGATGGCGGTTGTAGAAAATGAGGCACTCTGTGAATAGAGAATGGCATAGGCACTGAACAATCCGCCTAATAAAAATTGCAGAGCTTTCGCAAAGTGCGGGCGGGCACGATGCATCAGACTGAGGACATTCCAATCGGGTCTGTCCGGGTTTGGGGGGACCAGTCCCAGTTGAAACCGTCCAGTGAGAATAATGAGCGTGCCCAGAAGCGTGAGGTAGAGGAGGATAATCAGATTATCCAACAATCGATCGATGCGTGTTAACGTGAGGGTGTCATAGGTCACCCCGGCGAAAAAAAAGACGGCAGGGAGGATGGGTTTGAGGAATCTCGAGTGCCACTGCAACATTGTCTGGGCCAACGCCGACGTAAGAGGAGCCGTATACGTCGAAGTCAATTTGTGAGTCGTCAGATTCATTGTACCCTTTCTCTAAAAATCCTCGGAAGATTGGTGGGATTTCTTAAAGGTGAGGGTCGAAACTTTGTGGAGCGCCATTCAAGCTGCTTATGAATCAAGACAATAAGAATGTATTTCCTTCCCCTCTTTCCCTCACGCTGGTCGGGGTACAATTTGTCCTTATTGGGATGCTTGCCTTCACTGGGCCACTGTGGCCTCCAGGTTGGAGTATTCGTGGGATCGGTATCGTTGGTGGAGTGGTAGGCCTCTGGGCGCTACAGGTCATGGGACTGCGTCAGGTGAAGGTGTTTCCGGAAGTTCCCGGCCAGGGGAAGCTCATTGTCCTCGGTCCTTA
Source organism: Nitrospirota bacterium (assembly GCA_029864405.1). GTDB lineage: Bacteria > Nitrospirota > Nitrospiria > Nitrospirales > UBA8639 > Nitrospira_E. The sequence goes on along the minus strand of JAOTTP010000052.1, from coordinate 8,804 downwards.
CCGCTGGATCAGGCATCCCATGTATACCAGCGTCTTGTTGGTGACCCTGGCTTGGACCCTGGGAAGTCCGCTTCCCTACCGTATTCTGTTGTGGGTGGGATTAGTGATGACCTTATCGGTCAAACTCCGGTACGAAGAGCGCCTCTTGATGGAACGATTCCCTGACTATGAGGCCTACCAACGTCAGACTAAGCGCCTCATCCCTTTTGTGTGGTAGAGGGATGATTTTGGTGGTCAGAGAGGGGTGTAAACTAGGTTGAGGTGACGTGAGGTAGAGCTATGTCAGTCCTACTTCTTCTGTCCTTTGGGGATATGTGTCAGGTGTAACCCGAAATCAAGAAATTTGTGAATTACTCAACCGCTTCCCTTTTGCGGAGTTCCGTCAACATGGAGAACCAATACTTCGCGTCTTCGGTGACTCGCTCACCCAGAGCCCCAGCCGTCTCGGTTGTTCTTCAGCCCTATGCGCCGGCGGCATACTGAATCTCATAGAGGTAGCACCTCGAAGTATAACGAGTTACAATTACACTCAAATAAGGAGAATTATTCTATGGTGACAATTACATTTGCTGACCGTGAAACCGAAAAACGTGCGTTGGCTTATCTACTTGGTCGTTTTTCCGGGCGAGTGCTCCGCTCAGGTGAGCATTTGGTTCCTGAGGCTGCGCTGGAGGCCTTAGCAGATCAGAATATTCAATTTACCGTTAAAGGAAAAACGACTTATGAGCAACAAGTGGCGGCGATTCGAGATTCTACTACCGCTACAATTCAATGATGGCCGCGATGTCCCGGCTGACTGGCTTGCGGAAGCCGTCCTGGAGATTGTCGACCATTTCGGTGCAGCCAGTTATGAGACACAGAAAGTTGAGGGTCATTGGCGTCACAGCGGCGTCATTTACCGGGATAATCTGGTGAGGATTGTCATTGATGTATCTGATTCAGTTAAAAATCGTCAGTGGATAAGGAAATTCAAAGCGCGCTGGAAAACTCGCCTGGAACAACTCGAGCTATGGGTAGTCAGCTACCCCATAGAGATTGAATAATAATATACAGAGCATGGCCGAATATTCTTAAAAACCGACAAACTCGCGGTTGGACCGGACGGGCCTTCGGCTCAACACTCAGCCCCGAGTTCTGGTAGGGCACGCATGGGTCAAAAATCGTTTTACGTTATATGAGGTCAATGCTCAGATCTAAGAGGGGTTCTAGCGCTTGCACAGCTACGATCGCCTTGCTCTTTCTCCTGGTTACGACGGGGTACACAGCCGAAATGCCCGATACCGATTGGCTCGCATATTTCGGTACCGATGAAGACAACATTACCGAGTATCGCATTACATTGATCTCGCCGTTTGGGCCCCAACAATTTATCCAACGACAGAAACCGAAGGGAATAATCGAATTCGCGGGAATGCGATACAGGGAATTGGTGATCGTTCACGACTCCGGCCCATTCGCAAACCAGATCAGTAAGACATTCACCCGCGTGTCACAAGACGGTCTATACGAACGCAACGAAGATGGAAATGAGGTCATGCTTGTTCCACGACCTCTGGTGCACGGTCAGATTTGGAAAAATGGAGACGACATCTACAAGTTTGAAGGAATAGAGGATTTTGAAACGTTCAATGCAACAATCCTCGATTGCGCAAAGATAACCCTTCAATCGGAAAATGCTGATGAGAACCACAAGGCCACGGAATTAATGGATATTAAGTACTATGAGCGGGGTAAAGGGTTGATTTACAAAAGTGGGACAAATGGTCAATTCAGCATCACAAAAATTCTAAGTGTATATGCGGCTCGGACGGACAAGCCCTAACAGAGGGTAGAGCTGCTCTCGGAAAGCTCTGGCCCTTGCTTTCGCAGGTCACCCTGGCTTGGGTGCTGGATAGCCCTCTGCCCTACCGGATCGTGTTGTGGGTGGGGTTAGTGATGACCTTATTGGTCAAATTCCGGTACGAAGAGCGCCTCTTGATGGAACGATTCCCTGAATATGAAACCTATCGACGTCAAACAAAGCGCCTCATTCCTTTTGTTTGGTAGTAGCCGATCAAGTTGGTGGTCAAAGAGGGTGTGAGAGTGGGTTGAGGTGTCGTGGTGTAATATTTACTGAGCTATGCCAGAGTGTTCGTTTGGTGCCCCAGTATTCTGCGGGCCTACATGAATCGTCGAAGATTTTAGGACTCGTATTGGGAAAAGAGGACTGAGTATGCCGTCAGACCTGATTCGGGCGAAGACGGGGAGGAGGGAGGGCTGGTCATGCAGGTTCCAAGTCAGGCAGATGTTCTGAAACAAGGGCTTAACCCCTCGCAGCTATAATGGAATAATGCAGATCTATATAGCACGCTTTTTCTCCTCTAGAGATGCCTGAAATATGTCTTTGAAGGATAACAACATTGAGCCAAGATTTTTCACTTTGAATGGACATACTATGCCGATCCGAATATCCAATTATTAGGTCACATATGGAATCAAACATGTCCAACCAAGAATTATCCCTTTCCCCAGCCCTTGCCCAGGTAATGAAGCGCCTTGTGGCGATTCAACAGCGGATCGCCAAGGCCCAGCCTCAAGTCGACTTGCAAGGCATCGCACAGTGTTGGCAAAAGTTTTCAGAAGAGGCAAAGCGCATCGGCGACGCTGGTTGGACAATACCGATGTGGGCTATCCCAGCTGAGGTTAGCCACATCTTGGAGGCGGCCACCAAACGCCAAATCGACGACGTTTTTCTCGACTACTATGAGGCGGATAGCGGTGCGAACTACAGGCAGCTGAAGTTGTACTTGGGGAGGAGAGAATCGTTAATCCGGTGGCGTCCGCTCATTGAGCAGTGTTTCACGGCCTTTGAATGTGGTCATTATCTTATTGTCGTTCCGGCCATGATCACAGTAATTGAGGGTGCAATTGCGAAGGTCGGTGGTGAAGATGCTTGGCGACAGAAGGATCCCAAGCAGACTGCAAGAAAGCTGGGGGGCTATTTGGACAAGGATTCGATCGAACGCATCATTTGGTTATCGGTCGACGCCTTCGTATCGCACCTGTTCGAGCAGCACTCGTTCGCCGCTACGCGTCCCCCGTTAATTAACCGACATTGGATCCTTCATGGCCGCGACGAACTATTGTGGAACAAAGCCGACTGCCTCAGATTGTTCCAGGCAGCCGACACTATTGGGGTAAAGAATGCGGCCTAACCACACATTATTGGAAATGCCGTCACCCATTAGAAACTTCTGGTCAAATGGGCGCACGTTTCTTCTCGCTCTGTAACACGTTCTTTTCGATTTCTCGCTCGCACGATTGCTGGCGAAACCAACTCACTGCATGCGAGTAATCATTGTTTGCATCGTGGACTCAGTTCCCTGAGTGGCCCCAGAAAACCCTTGATTTCCGAGTGTGTCCAAAGGAGGGAATCAAAAAAATTTTGGGCAGGTCTTGTAATCTTAAATTCGGGTGGAGTGTACAGCTTAGGAGGATTCTAGGGGGGTGGTCAGCCATGGGCTCAAGATAGCAGCCTGGTTAGGGCCTGACCGGGTCCTCACATGTTCGTCCAATGCCTGAGGTTGTGAAATCCAAATTTTTTTCCTTATCTTTGCAGTAGAAACTTTTGGGGCCCTCTCTCTGCAAGGGATCTGCTTAGCCCGCATCAGAAATGCCGGAAATGATTGCTTTCGTGAATGTTCCTACTCTCATTCTTCCGGGGATCGGCAACTCTGACCATGCTCATTGGCAAACCCTGTGGGAGTCCGCGAACTCCGAATTTGTTCGTGTGCAGCAACGAGATTGGAAGAACCCTGTCTGTGACGAGTGGGTGAATAGACTTGAACAGGCCGTAGCCGCAATCAGTGAGAGACCCGTTCTTGTTGCGCACAGCCTGGGGTGCCTCTGTGTCGCTTATTGGGCGGCACGTACCAGCCTCAACATTAAAGGGGCCCTGCTGGTGGCACCACCCAATCCGGAAGGAGCCGGTTTTCCCTCAGAGGCAAGGGGATTTTCTCCGGTGCCCCTGCTCTCATTTAGCTTCCCAAGCATCGTGATAGCCAGTTCCAATGACCCGTACGGGAGTCTTGAGTTCGCCCGTTCGTGCGCCTCGGGGTGGGGTAGTCGTTTCGTGAATATTGGGCCAGCAGGGCACATCAACTCAGAAAGTGGTCATGGGGAGTGGCCTGAGGGTTGGACCCTCTTTCAAGAACTGACCGTTTAACGGATGTTTTTAGACCACTTTTCATTGTGATGTGGCCTCTAGAATCAGATATTTGCCGGGTTTCGGCCCGGCAGCCGAGGTCCTTTTGTTGCGGCAAAAGGACCCAAAACCAGTGACTTCCCGTCCGGTCTCATTAAAGTGGGACGGACGCGAGCCTATAGGAGGGCGGCCTAACTCGCTGCGCTCAAACAAAGCCCGCCTGCTCATGAGAGCGTCCTACCCAAGGGACCGGACGGCAGTCGTCAGAAGACTTTGAAAATTAATTGGAATCACAATAGACCGTCGTGCTTCGAAACCCAAACGGCTCAATACACCTGAGCCAGCTCAAAAATTAACAGATATAAGAGTGAGGGTCTGATATGTTCGCTGAGGATCAGGGCGAGGGTTTATCCCTCATTGGCGGGGCGTTCTTCGTGGCCAGGATTGTGCGAACGGCTTGGGAGGCCTCTTTGACCAGGATCCCCATTTTGGGGTGGGAGGGTTCGAGGTCGACGGGGAAACCATAGTGGCGTAACCGTTCGCTCGCCAGGTGGCCGATGGAGGCGACCGTCATGCGATGAAGCGCTTTTCTAAAAAGGTTAATCTTTTCGTCCTTTTCTAACACCTTGACGAGATGTTCAACTTGTATGGCGTTGGTGATCAACAAAACCGGTATGACTCCATCCATGATTTCTTGAAGCAGATGTTTCAGGGGTGCCAGATCATCGGGTAAGGTCCACCGGTATACCGGGACCGGTCGGACTGTTGCCCCTCGCTCCCGCAGCCCTGCTAAAAATTCCGGGTTACTGACCCCGTATTCCTGCACTGCGATCCGTAAGCCCTGGAGCCCATCCGGGTAGGACGCATCCAAGGCAACGAGAGTATCTCTCCAGGTATTGGGTTCGGGAACCAGAATGTGCGGATGAAGCCCAAGTTCTTTTAACACCATGGCTGGTTTAGGACCCCGGGCGACGAGCACCGTGTTGAGCAAGGCGGCGGTGATCGCCTCAAGAGCATACCGGGTCTGCACAACATCCAGCAGAGTTCGAAACCCCACGCCGGTGAGCAGGATGACCATGTCGACCTGACCCGCCAGCAAGGCGTCGCCACATTCAAGCGCCTGGGGATTGTCCGATAGTGGGAGTTCCCTCATCGACGGGGCGACGACGGGCACGCCTCCGTGTCGGATAATCAACCGCTCCATTTCTGTGGCCATCCGGCTTTCAAGGGCGCCGACGCGGAGTCCTTGAAAACCGATAGTGGGTTGATCATCTTGCATAGGACACATTCAAGATGGGTGAAAGGTTACTGGGTCGATGGCGCAGGCACATCCTGGGCGCATCGGAACCCGGTGGAATTATTTCGATCCGTCGGAAGACTTTTGATCCTCGTAAAGATTCGCACCTGGGGGGTTTCTCCCTGCCAGCCTGAACTCCGCAAAGCCTTGTATATGCCGGTTTCGGGTCCTTGGGGATTCCGGGCAGGGCTTTTGGCGTAATAGTCTGCTTCATACCAATCGGCCACCCATTCCCAAACATTGCCCGCCACATCGTAGACGCCATAGGGGCTTTTCCCTTTTTCGTAAATGCCCACCTGGGTCAATGTGGCCTCTCCACGCCACGTCTGATTGAAATTCGCATGTTCCTGTGTGGGTTCGATATCACCCCAGGCAAAGCGCCAGTCGTTGGGTCCTTTTGCCGCCTTTTCCCATTCGGCCTCGGTGGGGAGGCGTTTCCCGGCCCAGCGGCAGTAGGCATCGGCATCATGCCAGTCCACGTTGATGACCGGGAGGTCGGTGACCGATTCGGGCATCATATTGCCTTTCCACAGTCCCTTGGTCTGATCAGTAGGATGCTGGGGAAAGCGGTGACCGGTTTCGGTCACGAATTGGAGATACCGGCCATTGGTAAGTTCGTATTTATCTATATAAAAGGTGTCCACGAACACGTCATGATTCGGCCGTTCGTCTGTTCCTCCATCCCGGGCCGCTTTGGGTACGCCCATTGGAAAGACGCCTTCAGGAATCACGACCATCGGTGCGCCGTCTTTTCCAATGATTTCTTGAGGGGGCCCAGAAGCGCTCGCGGCACCGATGGCCGACGTGAGGAGCAGCAGGCACACCCCTACCCCGATAAGTCCTATCTCTCGATTCCACATCGTTCCTCTCATCTTTCCCTCCAACTTTTCATCACAAGGCAACAAAGTATTCATCATTTCAATCATAAAATACCATAATTCTCATGGATCATGAATGATACGTCAAAGGTTTAGGAGGGAAGGTTGAAAAAGCATGCCCCTGAGGCTGGCGGAAGGGGCTGCCATGCCTGCGCCGGAGCGTCGGCAGGCAAGCCAGCGGCGTTCCCTGGTCGGTACAAAACGAAACGTGAGGGATAAAAAGTGAAGAGTGAAAAGTAAGGGGTAAGGAGTGGACGAAAAGAGTACATGACTGAATTTGCTAAATGCATCTTTTTCTCCTTACTCCTCACTACTCACCCCTCACGTTTTTCCCGTCCCACTCCTGACGCTTCACGCCTTACTCCTCACGATTTTGTTCGGCAACTTGCTCCATCCCGGGGTCCTGGGTATGATGCCTTTCTGCGAAAATATGCTTGAGCGATGTGGTCTCACTTCTCATTCTTGATGGAACCGCTATGCAGGAAAAAAGGAAAACCCGTGGCCTTCGACATTTGGCCCTACGCGTGCGGGATGTACTGGTTTCCCAACGCTTTTATGAACGTCTTTTTGATATGAAAGTCGTGTGGCAGCCTGACCACGAAAATGTGTACTTGAGTACGGGCTATGACAATCTCGCGCTACATCAAGTGTCTTCAGAAGAGCTGAGTCAATTCAACCTTTCTCAGGTTCACCCGTTGGATCATTTGGGATTTTTGATGGATTCCCCGGCAAACGTGGATGCGCTCTTTAAGGAAGCCACGGAAGAGGGGATCACGATTGTGAAACCTCTGAAGCAGCATCGCGATGGCAGTTATTCGTTTTATCTCTCGGATCCGGATCAGAATACGATTCAGGTGTTGTTTGAACCCACGGTCCAGCTGTAGGAAGAAGTAAAAAGTGAGGAGTTCGGAAAAAAGAAAAGCTTGTCGGGTATTCTTAGCCAGCTCCATTTATCTTCTCTCCTTATCCCTTACCCCTCAGGCCCCACGAATATGAATCCCTGGAATACTATTGACGCCAACCTCTTTGTGGGGCTGAACCCCTGGGTGTGGGCGCAGTTGGAAAGTGCCGAACCGCCTGGCCCCTTCCCTTTTTTAGGGGGAGTCGACCCGGAGGTGGTGCGCAGTCTGCATCAAGTGCATGAAATCATGATGAGCGGGATTGAAACCGCCATCAGCGATATCATGGCCAAACGCACGTCTATTGATGATCCCCAGACCGTCCGCCGCTTGGAAGATGCCTATGCGGAAGTGGTGGCCTCTCGCCCGGCGTTACAGCAACATATTCAATGTGGCCGGAAGCCGGATGGCACGTTTCATTGGAATTATCCCAAAAATCCTTCGGCGTCAGATGCGATGACCTATGGAGGAATGCGCATTTTTAACGCGGTGGCGCGCCAGGCCATTCCGTTTGGATTTGAACGACCTCTCGGCCCGAAGGTCGGACATTTTTTAGGCTTTCTGACCGGGCGCCATACCATGGGCGAAATTCAGACCGTGGCCCAAGCCAGCGGGCGAGATCTGGAATCCCAACTCTTTCGTCTCTTTACGCTGTTGCAGGATCATGATTGTCTCGCGATCTCGCCACAATCCTCGCTTGAACAACATTGGCGACAGGTCATTGGAGATCAAGATGTCGTCCATATCGGGCATGCCGCGCTGATGTATCGTCACCAGGAACAGTTTGTCTGGTTCGATCCCTGGCTGATGCCCTGGTTTGCCGAGTCGCCCGTGCCCTCCCTGTGGGCGAACTTACTTCCTCGGCCCTCGGCCATCTTCTTAACGCACGACCATGACGATCATGTCGATCCTCGCACACTCTATCATGTACCCAAAGACATCCCGATTATTGTGCCCAGCCGCCGCAATCGCAAAACCTTTTATTATGATTATCTGTCGCTGCTCAGAGAACTGGGGTTTACCCAAGTCAAGGAAATGGCGCATGGGGAATCCTGGCGAGTAGGCGAGGCCGAGATCGTGTCAGTCCCGTTTTATGGTGAAGACCCTTGCGATGTGGAACTGCCGCGCAATTGTTATCTCATTGTGGATCGTGGGCGGAATGTGCTGGTCCATGCCGATAGTGGCCCCACCAACGATGGCCGTTCCGCACTCCAGAATCAGGTCATGAAAAAACTCGTGGCGAAATACGGGCCCATTCAATTGGTGTTTGCCTCACAGCAACAACTCAAAGAAGTCCGGAGCTATGCGGCCTATGCCTGTCTCTCGCATCCGGGACAATGGCTGGATGTAGGAGAAAACGGCTTTCTCACCAATGGCTATCTCTCGGAATTGTGCCAAACGGCGCAAGCCAAGCAATTTGTCTCTTACGCTACGGGGGGCGCCGATTGGTATCCCGATCATTTATCGTTCATGTTCAGTGCCCGCAACCCCGCCCGAACGGCCTTGCTCACCGCCCATTGGGACCCACCGGAAGCCCTCAAGCAGGA
>JAOTTP010000106.1 GCA_029864405.1 Nitrospirota bacterium | reverse complement strand
AGTCCCTGGCCCTCTTAGCCAGACGCACCGCGGTATCTGAACGATCAGGCCGCACACCGGATACTCTGCCCGATCCGAAGAAGGTCGGGATGCCGGTCGCCCCGGAAAGCACCTACCTCTACTTCGCCAGTGATGTCACGCAAGGACGACTCACATACGTGACGAAAAAAAACATGAAAGACAATCTGGCCTTTTTTAAGCAGAAAGCGAAAAAGGGCCCCCTGGAACTTGCGGCATTCAAGGAATTGTATGAGAAAGCATTAGATGACGAACAGGAAGTCCTGGAGCAGACCAAAGAGGAAACCATGTCAAAGATGTTTTCACAAGAGCCGCCCACCGACCCGGCCAAAATGGATGCCTACCTGAAAGAGATGGAACAGGCCCAAAGTGCCATGGCGGCGCAAAACCTCTTCATGTTGGACGAACTTTATCCAGCTGATGTCTTTGGATCGCCAAAGGTCTATGTCCTGGAAGAACGAAAGATTGGTCAACGGAACTACCCGACGAAGTATGTCGTCCTCTATGAAGACAAGGCCCTCAAGCGCCCAGGGGTCCGGCTCTGCTGGATGACCGTATCGGATCAGGCCATCAAGTCCGCACAAACAACCTCTATGATGGAAGAGGCCTTTGAAGAGCAAGCCCCTCAAGAACACATTGCCCCCATCATCAAGGAAAAAAGCGAACAGGAACGAAAAAAGTTCAAACAAGAACAGTCCGATCTCGAAAAACAACTAGGATTTTAGGAACTCACCAAGCACCACTTGTGACCGGGTGAGCCCTCAACAAGTCTGTCATCCTGAGGCAGCGCCGAAGGATCTGTGCCCAGGGTGACGGTGCCACGGCTCAGCCAGATCCTTTGTGGGCCCTGTCCTGAGCTTTGCCGAATGGATCAGGATGACATGGTCGCCCAGGACTTGCTCCATTCGTTCATTGCTCAGCATTCTTCGGGCATTGCGCCTTTCCTCCAGTGAGATCATCAAACCATCATCAGAGTCTATTCCGACTACGTTTGTCCGTATTGTTTTTTCGCGGAAGATCTTCTCGGTCGGATCGCCAAGGAACAGTCGTTTACCATTAATGGATGCCGTTTGAATTGCGTCCAGCTCCTCAACCCACATGACGGCGCGAAAGCGAATACCTTGAACGCGTGTGGGGCGAATCCATCTATCCCAATGGCGGAACGGTTGGGTATCCACATCGTACTCCCGAAAATTTCCCCGCAACCTCACACCGGCCTGGCCTTCGAAGGATATCACTACGCGGTAGACCAGGGGCAGGGACCAGCCTATACTCACCGGATGTTTACCGCATTCTTCCAGGAAGAACGTCACATTGAAAAACTCTCGGTGCTCACAGAACTGGCAGAGGATCTGGGATTTGACGCACCGGCGTTCCGATACGGGTTAGAATCAGGAATATATCAGGAGCGACATCAGCAGGCTTTGCGGCATGCACAGGAGAAGATGCGCATCACCGCGGTCCCGACATTTGTGAGGAACCGCCGCCGACTTCAGGGGCTACCCTCTCTCTCTCAACTCCGAACGTTCCTGACTCACAATGAACTCTGATCACTGAAGAATCCAGGGGAAAGGCATGGGCGGGAAGATGAAGAAAAGAATGTTGACTGGCTTCGTTGCTGGATGGATGTTGTGGGGGGCCGCCCTCTGCGTGGCAAGCTCCGAGCTGAAACAGGATTTTCGACTGTGGGCACCCGTGTATCTGAACTTTCCTCTCTCGGGACCGGTGAAAGGGTACATGGAGGCCAATCCGCGGTTTTCCGATGATGCCTCACACATCGATCAACTCCTTCTTCGACCAGCTGTCGGCTATCAACTCACACCCACCATCTCACTCTGGCAGGGGTATGCCTGGGTAAACAACTACGAACCGACCTACAAGCAGGAACATCGGATTTTCCAGCAACTCATTTACAGCAACAAATTTTCAACATTTAAATTGCTCAGCCGGTCCCGTCTCGAAGAACGGTGGATCCAAAACGCCATCGGAACAGCCGTTCGCGCGCGAACCATGCTTCGTGGAGATGTCCCGCTTCCGGCCTATCCGGCTCTCGCCATCGCCGCCTATGACGAAATTTTCGTTAATCTGAATACCATTCGTCAGGGACCTGAAGCCGGATTTGATCAAAACCGATTTTTTCTGGGCATCAACTACACCATCTCCCCTCACTTCAATGTGGATATCGGCTACCAATTACAGGTCATCAACACGGCCCTTTCGGGTCTGGCCAATCAGGCCAACCATATTCTTCTTCTGCAGTTCTTCATCAATCTCTAAAATTTTTCGCGGCTATCCAAGTGAGGTCGGTTGGCAATGGTGGTGTCCAACGAATTAAGTGGCCAATTGTTACCTAACACGTTGAATCTTTCGGCAATCCTGGCATTGATCCTCAAGAGTCTCATCTTCGATAATACTTACAGTTTATTCTCCATCAAGAATCAAGGCATTGGACAGAGGTCTTAATGTCGGGATGAGATATTCCAACTTCTTTTCCGCAAAAAAATCTACCAGGATCCTCCGATGATTGTTCGAAAGATTGTCCATCCTTACGCAAGTGTAGAACAATCCTTATAGAAACCATTTATAAAAGAATAAAAAACGAGGAAGTCCATTTGCCACAGGAACACATTCCGGTCGATCGCCCTCACCCAAATCTCTCAATTCGAGTAAGGAATTGCCGGAAATTAATCATATAGAACAATTAAAACACTCCCCATTGGCTTCTCTTCAGGGGCTAACGCCACAGTTGGGGGAACGAATACCTCACCAACGTCACAACTTTTCTATCCATGAAAGGTTTTCCTGAAAACCCATTTCTCGGTCTCTTCATCTTCCTCAACTTTCATGATTTCTAGCCTAAATATTGCCGTTCATTATGGCGCAACTAAATACTTTACCCTATATTCTCTTTAAGAGATCTTCCTTTAAGATGCATTATCTTTAGTAGTGCTTTTTTTGGGGAACCATTCTTTGACTAAAACCAAAACTCCTTGCTTCTTTAAGTTTTTCCTTACTTCTCAGAATTAATAAAAGAATCCCGCAGCAAGCTGACGGGGTATTCAGTGGAAGGTTAATCACCCTTCTCAAGCGGTAACCCACGTAGCAAGCTACGGGGAATAGCAAGTTCAACAACCGGTTTGGATATGGATAACAATAGCAGGGAGACATTCATTGAAAGCCCTATTAGTTCATATAATTTTTTCCCGAAACGGCATACCTACTGTGGAGTAGAGTCGCAAAGCCAGAAGTCAGGTGAGCACACCTGATTTCATCCGGCCACCCAAGGAGGGGGTAAGCATTATGGAGGGAATTTGGACTGCAGTCCTAATACCAGAAGGAATAGAGTATGACCCAAAAAATACCCTCCTTGAGCTTTGCAACCAGGCATACCGCAGGCCTGGCGCTGTTCCTCCTCGGCTTGTTCGCTAGCCCCGCTTTCTCGGCTTCTTCCGTTCAACTGACTTGGAATCCAAGTCCGGAACCGGACTTGATGGGATATTATGTGCATATGGGCTCATCCCCAAGATCTTACAATACCACGAAAAATGCCGGGCTCACCCCATCGTTCACTTTTCAGAACCTGCCGGAGGGAATCACCTATTATTTTACGGTCACCGCCTATGACCGATCAGGAAATATTAGTGAACCCGCGAAGGAAGTATCGATAGCCCTTCCGACGCATAATACGAATCCCAATCCTCCCAAGAATCAGGACCTGAATGGGGACGGCAAGGCCGACCTCGTCTGGCACAACACGAAAACCGGCCAGATGGCCGTGTGGCTGCTCAATGGCGCGAGCCTCGCAACCTCGGCCTTTCTGGGCCAGTTGTCCACGGAATGGGCCTTAAGTGGAGTGGACGATCTGAATGGGGACGACAAGGCCGACGTCGTCTGGCGTCATGACACCAGTGGTGCGGTGGCCGTGTGGCTGATGAACGGGGTGACCATCACCTCCACTGGCTTTCCCGGCAGCGCGTCGACGGCTTGGGCCATTCAGGGTGTTGGGGATGTCAACAGCGATGGCAAAGCCGATCTGGTCTGGCGCAACACCACTGATGGCAACACCGCCATATGGCTCATGAATGGGACGGCGATTGTTGCCACGGGTTTCCCGGCAGGTGTCCCTTTAGGATGGCAGATCGCGGGTGTGGGCGATA
>JAOTTP010000179.1 GCA_029864405.1 Nitrospirota bacterium | reverse complement strand
CGTGTCGGCGTTGTGGAAGCGACCGATGCGCTCGGCGATGACACGCGCGACCATCGCCGGCGTGAGCTCGCCCGTGGTCGGTAAAAGCATGCGCGCTTGCGGCACGTCCCACTCTCCGTGCGTGTCGAACTTGCCGACGATCTTCGGGCGCTTCGTGTCGGGCAGGTTGTAGAGCTGCTCCTTCAGCTGGTACTCGACGAGCTGGCGCTTTTCCTCGATCACCAGCACTTCTTCCAGCCCCTTGCAGAATTCGGCGATCGCGTTCGGCTCGAGCGGCCAGGGCATTCCGAGCTTGAACAGCCGTAGCCCCATCGCCGCGGCCGAATGACCGTCTATGCCGAGGTCATCGAGCGCCTGGCGCACGTCGTTGTAGGCCTTGCCCGTAGTGACGATGCCGAGCCGCCCGTTCGGCGAATCCCAGATCGTCCGGTTTAGGCTGTTCGCGCGCGCGTAGGCGAGCGCGGCGAAGAGCTTGTGGTGATACAGGCGCTGCTCCTGCTCGATGAAGCCGAGATACTCGGGCCAGCGCCCGTTCAGCCCGCTCTCGGGCATCTGAAAGTCTTTCGGCAGGATGACGCGAACATGCTCCGGATCGACGTAGACCGAGGCGGAGCTTTCGACGATGTCGGTCACGCACTTGAAGCCGATCCAGCAGCCCGAGTAGCGACTCATTGCGAAGCCGTGCAAGCCGAAGTCGAGGATTTCCTGGACGTTCGACGGCGAGAGCACGGGCATGCCGACGGCTTTGAAGATGAAGTCCGATTGCGCCGCCTGGGTCGAGGACTTTGCACCGTGGTCGTCGCCGGCGAGCGCGATCACGCCGCCGTGCTTCGACGATCCGGATCCGTTCGCGTGGCGAAACACGTCGCCGGAGCGATCGACGCCCGGCCCCTTGCCGTACCAGATGCCGAACACGCCGTCATATTTCGCGCCCGGGAAAAAGCCGAGCTGCTGGGTGCCCCAGAGCGCGGTCGCCGCGAGATCTTCGTTTAGCCCCGGCTGGAAGCGGATGTGGTGCGCCTCAAGGTGCTTCTTCGTGCGGCCGAGGGCCTGGTCGTAGCCGCCGAG
>JAOTTP010000178.1 GCA_029864405.1 Nitrospirota bacterium | reverse complement strand
CGCCCTCAGGGAGCACCTGCGAAACATTCACCGCTTTCGCGCTGACCCTGATGACTTCCTGGCTGAAACTGAGCGCCTCTGGGCCGACTCTTCTTAATTTGTATGTCCCTTTTGCCGTGACTGTTTCTTAACGATGACTTAGTTGACTAAAGTGAAATCAATTTGAGAACCGTACTTTTTTTAACCCCTCTCTAACTCTCCCCTGGTAGGGGAGAGAACTGTAGTCTCGTTGACGAAATCACGGCTCCTCCCCCAAACTGGGGGAGGCTGGGAGGGGGCAAAACTACGGGTTTCTATCTGATTTCACTTTAGGTCGTTGGAGCGCGTGTTGTACAACTGGTCCATGTCCACGCCAATCTTAGCCACCAAACTCTATATCCCCCCACTGCGGCCTAACCTTGTTCTCCGCTCCCGCCTGACCGAGCGGCTGAACGAGGGCCTGCACCGTAAGCTAACCCTCATCTCGGCTCCCGCTGGCTTTGGGAAAACCACGCTGGTCAGCGCATGGCTCGCCGGTTGTGCGCGACCGGCCGCCTGGCTGTCGCTGGACGAAGGGGATAATGACCCCACCCGCTTTCTGACTTACCTCGTGACTGCTGTGCAGACGCTTGTCCTGAGCAAAGTCGAAAGGATTGCGCCGCAGATTGGCGAAGGAGTACTGGGTCTGCTCCAATCCCCGCAGCCACCACCAATCGAAGCGATTCTGACGGCCCTTCTCAATGAACTCACTACCATCCCAGACAATTTCATCCTCGTCCTGGACGACTACCACGTACTTGATGCCAAAGCAGTTGACGATGCCCTCACCTTTCTGCTCGAGCACTTGCCACCCCAGATGCACCTGGTCATCACCACCCGTGAGGATCCACAGCTACCCCTGGCTCGGTTACGCGTCCGGGGCCAATTGACCGAACTGCGGGCCACCGACTTGCGTTTTACCCCCGCCGAAGCCGCCGGATTTCTCAACCAGGTGATGGGGCTGAACCTCTCGGCGGAAGAGATAGCCGCTCTGGAAACGCGCACCGAAGGCTGGATTGCCGGTCTGCAAATGGCGGCAATATCAATGCAAGGA
>JAOTTP010000105.1 GCA_029864405.1 Nitrospirota bacterium | reverse complement strand
GGCCTTTGATAGGCATGGTCCACGTGTTGGTGACGCCCGGGAATTGCAGAGCCCCATCCATTTCATCCACAAGGCTCTCATAGGTGACGCCCGCTCTCCACTGATCTTTCGGTTTGAGGGTGACCACAGTTTCCATCATGCTGAACGGGGCCGGATCGGTCGAGGTATCGGCACGCCCGGCCTTCCCGAACACCTGCTCCACTTCGGGAAAGGCTTTCAGCTTCTGATCCATTTCTTGAAGTAACATCGAGGCCTGGGTTACCGAAATCCCCGGAAGCGTGTTCGGCATGTAGAGAATGGTGCCTTCGTAGAGGGGGGGCATGAATTCGGATCCCATCCGTTGAAACGCGGGGAAGACGGTGATCGTCAGCAAGATAGCCAGGATAATCATGAGTGCCCGATATCGTAAGGCGATGCGTAACAAAGGCGCATATAGCTTCTGTAATCCCAGACTCACCGGATGCCGGCGTTCGGGGATGATTCGGCCTCTTACCAGCAAGGGCAGCAAAGCGGGAATAAGCGTGATGGCCAGTATGGCGCTCATGGCAATGGCAAAGTTCTTGGTGAACGCCAGGGGTTTGAATAATCGGCCTTCCTGCCCTTCCAGGGTGAACACCGGCATAAAGGCGATCGCAATTACGAGTAAGGAGGCAAAAATGGCAGGCCCCACCTCCTTGGCCGAGTCGATTAAGACCTGGGTCCGGTCGCCTATCTGGCCGTCCTTGACCCATTCTTCCAACCGCTTATGGGCGTTATCGACCATCACAATTGCGGCATCGACCATATCGCCGATGGCCACGATGATTCCCCCGATGGACATAATGTTCATACCGATGCCCATCAGGTACATAGGAATGAAGGCCAGTAAAACCGCCAGCGGAAGTGTGAGTATGGGAAGCAGCGCGGATCGAAGATGCAGCAAAAACCCAATAATGAGGACACTAACCACAATGAGTTCTTCAACGAGATTTTTGGTCGCCGTCGTAATGGATTCATGAATGAGCCCGCTCCGGTCGTATGTCGTCACGACTTTCACTCCTGGAGGCATGGACGACTCCAACTCCTTGAGTTTGTCCTTGATCCGTTCGGTGACGGTGAGCGCATTTTCCCCGAATCGCATGAGGACGATGGCTCCCACCACTTCGCCTTTGCCGTCCAGTTCCACTAATCCCCGTCGCATATCAGGTCCTAAGGCGACGGTGGCCACATCCCGTAAGAGGATCGGAGTCCCATGGGGACTGACCCCCATGGCAATCTGTTCGATGTCAACCACCGACGACAGATAGCCTCGCCCCCGGATCATATATTCCACCCCCGAAAACTCCACGACCCGTCCCCCGAAATCGTTGTTGCTCATCCGGATGGTTTCGATGATATGCGGGAGAGAAAGGTTGTAGGCCTGGACCTTGGTTGGATCCAGATTAATTTGGTATTGCCTGACAAAGCCTCCCACGCTGGCGACCTCGGCCACACCATCGACCGCCAGAAGCCAATAACGAAGGTACCAGTCCTGAAATGATCGGAGGGTTGCCAAATCCTGTTGGCCGGTTTCATCGATCAAGGCATATTCAAAGACCCAGCCGACCGCGGTGGCGTCCGGGCCCAATTGCGGGGTGACACCGTCTGGCAGCCGGCCCGCCAGTTGGTTCATATATTCCAGAACCCGGCTGCGGGCCCAATACATGTCCGTGTCGTCCTTGAACAACACATAGACATATGAGAATCCAAAATCGGAAAAGCCTCGCACTACGGTGACATTTGGTGTGGAAAGGAGGGCGGTTACGATGGGATAGGTAATCTGATCCTCAACCAAGTCCGGCGAACGGCCCGGCCATTTGGTATAGATAATCACTTGGGTATCTGAAAGATCCGGAACCGCGTCGACGGGAATCTGCTTCATGGCCCAGAATCCAGCCGATGCCAACCCAAAGAGGATGAGAAAGACGATGAAGCGATTCCGGGCGCTGAATTCAATGATGTAGGAAACCATAGTAATCCGTGAAGTGTGAGGCGTGAGGAGTAAGGGAAGGCTCAACCGTAATGCGGCTCACCCCCTTACGTTTCACGACTTATGGTTGTTAATGTTTCATGCCGGCCATGCCACGGATGGCAGACTTCAATTGGCTTTCGGAGTCAATCAAAAAGTTGGCTGATGTTACGATGTGGTCTCCTTCCTTGACGCCCTCCAGCACTTCCACCCATTCTCCGGCCTGTACCCCAAGCTTCGCATCACGCCATTCCAGCGTGCCTCCTCCATGATGAATGAACACAACCTGTCGTTCTCCCGTTTCGAGCACCGCATCCCGTGGAATGGCCAGCCGGCGTCCCAAGGGAATCGTGAGTTCCACATTGGCATACATGCCGGGCTTCAGCTTTTCGCCTGGATTTTTGACCTCGAACCGAACCTTAGCGGTCCGGGTTTGAGGATCCAAAGTGGGATAGATGAACCCTACTGACCCAACAAGGTGCGTCTGAGGATCGTAAGAGAGCGTGACCGTGGCTTTTTGGTCGAGCTGGATCAAGGGCAATTCGTATTCATAAATATCAGCCATGATCCATATCCGGGATAAATCCGCAATCATGTAGAGTTCGGTGCCTGGGGTCACATGCGTTCCAGCGCGGGCTTCCATCTTGAGGACGGTTCCCGTGATAGGGGAGTGAATGGGTAACGTCCGCAACACTTCCCCCGTTCGTTCAAGATCCTGAATATGATTTTCCGTGATATCCCACAGTTGAAACCGCCGTCGTGTAGCCTCGAGCAGATCCTTGGCGCCCTTGGCAACTACTGGGAATTCGCTTGTACCGAGTTCTCGAATCCCTTGAAGGGCCAACAGGTACTCTTCTTGAGTCGCGACCAGGTCCGGACTGTAAATCGTAAAAAGGATCTGGTGCTGTTTGACATGATCGCCAATTGCGCTCACACGCAAGTCCTCAATCCATCCCTCGAATTTGATATTCACTCGTGCCAACCGGCGTTCGTCGATTTCAACCCGTCCCACGGTTCGGATGGTTCGAGCCAGCGGACGGTGGGCGGCTTCTTCAAACCGCACGCCGATTGTTTGCAAGCGTTCAGGGGCAATAGTGAGCGTATTGGGTGCCGTTGCTGGCGGTGATTCTGAAGCTGGGGTTGAACTTTTATGGTCATGCTTCGGTGGTTGTTCCATATGTTTTCTATTGGGCCCTTGGGTCGTTGCCTCCTGTGAAGGTCCGGTAGGAACGCCCGTCGCCTGATGGCTTAGGAACCAATAGGCTCCCAATCCGCTACCGATAATCAGCACTCCGAAAGCGATATAGAAGGTCCACCGTTTCATGGTCGATCCATTTGTGAGGTATCCGAAGTTGTCGTGGAGTGACTCCGATGCAAGTTCGGAAATGCTTTTTGTACAGGAGGGGCAACCGATGCGGTTAATGGCCCTCCGGTCAGTTCTTCGAGTCTCGCCACAGCTTTTTCATGTTCAACCATCTCCCCATGAAGCTCCAACTCGTTTTCTTGTAGGGTCAGTAAATTATTCAAGAGGGTGAGAAAGTCTACTTTGTCCACGCTATATCCAGCCTGTGCTGATTGGAGAGCAAGGGTCGCCTGGGGAATAATGGCCTTCCCGACAATCTTGACCAGTCGGGCTGCTCGTTGAGCGCGTTCAAACGCGTCTTTCACTTGAAACAAAAGATCTTGCCGAGTCGCGGTGAGATCCTCACGTGCGCGTGAGAGATCTGCAACGGCTTGATTGACACTTTCTCGCTGCTTCGTTTGATAAAACAGTGGGATTTGTATTCCGAACATGAGTTGGTAGCCGTTCTTGTTAATTCGCTCATTGCGAGTGCCCAACGCACTCAGATTGAAATCCGGAAAATATTCTTTTCTTGCCAGAGAGACTGATTCCTCACCTTGAGCGACATTTTTGGCCGACGCCAGGAGAATAGGCGAGAAGGCTTCAGCCCGCCTGGCCAATTCCGGCAGATCATGAGGGATGGGTGTGAGATGAATCTCTTCCGGTGTTCCAAGCGGACCAATCGGTGAACGGTTCAGTATTCGATTAATCTCGGCATGCAAACTTTCCTTTTTTTGCTCCAATACTGCCAGCCGATCTAGCACTCGTGAGAGTTCCACCTGGGCGCGAAACACATCCTGCTGTGCCGTTTTGCCGACACTGTACCGGGCGTTGGCAGTCTTCTCGAATTGCATGAGGAGCCGCTTGTTTTTTTCTACGATTTCGATGC
>JAOTTP010000177.1 GCA_029864405.1 Nitrospirota bacterium | reverse complement strand
TCAGTTTCAGATCCATGGCGCCCCCTAGCCCTTCGCCGCGGGACGCACGATCACGTCGCCGCTGCTTGCGCCGGGCACCGCGCCTTGCACCAACAGCAGTTGACGGTCGGCGTCGATGCGCACGACCACGAGGTTCTGCACCGAGCAGCGAACGTCACCGAGGTGCCCCGCCATACGCTTGCCGGGAAACACGCGACCGGGATCCTGGTTCTGTCCTGTCGATCCCGCCGCACGGTGCGAAAGCGAGTTACCGTGGCTCGCGCGTTGGGAGGAGAAATTGTGGCGTTTGATCACGCCCGCGAAGCCCTTGCCCTTCGACAGACCCGCGACATCGACCTTCTGGCCCACCTTGAAGATCTCGACACCGATTTTTCCGCCGACCTTGAGGTCGGCCACTTCGTCCGGCCTGGTGCGGAACTCGCGGAGCGTATGCCCGGCCTCCACACCTGCCTTGGCCAGATGACCCGCCAGGGGCTTTCGTACCCTGCTCGCGCGGCGCTTGCCGAACGCAACCTGCACGGCGGTATATCCGTCGCGCTGCGGCGTCTTGATCTGCGTGATCCGATTATCGGACACGTCGAGCACCGTCACCGGCAACGAATCACCGTCGTCGGTAAAAATGCGCGTCATGCCGACCTTGCGGCCGACAAGCCCAATCGTCATGTTGTTCACCTCACACTGAGGCGCCGGCTGCGTGGCCGACTTTGTTTCGTCACGCCCCAGGCATCCTGGGGTCCTGCGCGCCAGCAAAAAAGACGCCAGCGCAGAAAAGTGTGCTACTTGACCTTGATCTCGACGTCGACTCCTGCTGGAAGATCGAGCTTCATCAGCGCGTCCACCGTCTTGTCGGTCGGGTTAATGATGTCCATCAGCCGCAGGTGCGTGCGTATTTCCAACTGATCGCGTGATGACTTGTCCACGTGGGGCGAGCGCAAAAGATCGAAACGCTGCTTGCGCGTCGGCAGTGGCACAGGCCCGCGCACCACAGCTCCGGTCCGCTTCGCCGTGTCGACGATTTCGAGCGCCGACTGGTCAATCAGGCGGTAGTCGAAGGCCTTCAGTCGGATTCGGATTCTCTGGCTCTGCATGGTCCT
>JAOTTP010000176.1 GCA_029864405.1 Nitrospirota bacterium | reverse complement strand
TGACGCCAGGTGCGCCGCTACATCGCACTCATCGCGAAGAGCGGGCTTGCAAGACCGCCACGCTTCAGTCATCTTTGCCATGGGTCGCTAGGACCCGCTCCGGGCAGGCTTCTGACGGCCGATTGTGTTGAAAAACTCGTTTGCCTTGCTCGATCCCTAACCCCGTCGAAAACTCGGACACTCAGGGTGCGCTACACGCGACGCTAGCGAACGTTGCAAGGGGTCGACGACCTGCAGAATTCATTCAGAAAGTCGCGCGAACGAGTTTTTCAAAAGAATAGGTGGCGGGTTCAACCGATCGACGCAACACCTTCTAATCTTTCCGGATGAGGAGGTGTGGGTATGGAGTCGGTATCACGAATCTGGTTCGCACCAAAGCAGAGAACGGAACGGTGGGAGCGCTGGAGGAGCGGGCAATGTGTGGCCGACATTGCGCGGGCGCTGCGGCGCAGGAACAAGAGCGGGGTTCAGCGCATCCTGGCGCTGCAAGGGGGATCTCGCCAAGGCAGCGGCGGCGAGCGGCGCTGGAGCGACCGGCCGTCTGCATAGTCCCAACGAATGTGTCAGCCTGCCGACATTCGCGATGCACATATGTTCGCTGACGTACATACGGCGGGCTGCATCCGCACTAGGGTTCGGTTCTTGCAAAACCGCAACCGTCGACCGACTCTCGTGATCGAAAACAATCTGCTTGCCGCACTTTCGCGCAATGATCGCGGGCGCCTGATCGCGGGCCTCGAACCGGTGACGCTGAAATTCGGCGACGTGCTCTACGAGCCGGGCGAGAAAATCCGCCACGTGTACTTCCCGGGCAACTCGCTGGTGTCGCTGCTGGTGCTGGCCGACGGGCACCTCGCGCTGGAAGTCGGCCTCATCGGCCACGAAGGCATGGTCGGCGCTCCGCTGGTGCTGGGCGCCGGGGCCTCGTCGGTCCGCGCCCTGGTACAGGGCGCCGGAACGGCATTGCGCATGACGACGGCCCGCTTCCGCAGGGAATTCGATCACAGTACGTCGCTGCAGCGAGAACTGTACCGCTACATTCACGCCTTGATGGCCCAGATCTCGCAATCCGCCGCGTGCAATCGTTTTCACGTGGTGGAG
>JAOTTP010000175.1 GCA_029864405.1 Nitrospirota bacterium | reverse complement strand
CAGGAATCAGGCAAGGGAGGTTTCTACCAGAGGTACGGAATGCGAAACAGGCCAGAGGAACGAATTAACTCGGGGTTTGAGATGAAACTCGAATCTGCCCAAACTGCCAGTTTATTCCTCTGCTGTTCTTTTTCCGTCAGGTCTATCTCTGGTAGCACCACATTTCACACAGCTCTGAACGTGCATTTTTGTCAAAAGTCCAATCATAAGGAAGCAGGGTTTTAGCTCAGTAAGCATCGGGAAAGCATAGGATGAACATACACAAACCGCTCTCTGGCGATAGGATGTACGGTCAAATCCGTGAGGGAATGGCGAAGATTGCAGAACATCGCCCGATGAACGTATCGATTGCTTTGGAAGATGCCCTGATGTCAGGGCTGGCATTGTTTGCGTTGAAAGACCCGTCGTTGTTGGCATTTGAAGAGCGAAGGGCGGCCCCGAAGAATCTGCGCCGGATATTTGGGATTGGGCAGGTCCCAAGCGATACGCAAATGCGCACGATTCTGGATGGGGTGGAGCCGGCAACCATGCGCCCCTTGTACAAAAGGGTATTCAGCCAACTGGAGCAGGGAAAAGTGTTGGAAGAGATGCGCTTCCTGGACCGCTATTACCTCTTATCCCTGGACGGGACAAAGTACTTCAGTTCGCCCACGGTGCATTGCGACGCCTGTCTGGAACGCAAGAACACGCGTACAGGGGCTATCACCTACTCGCATCAACTGCTGGGAGCGGCCATCGTCCACCCTGAACACAAAGCCGTGATTCCCTTGGCCCCGGAGCCGATCATCAAGCAAGATGGTGACGAGAAAAATGACTGTGAACGCAATGCCGCCAAGCGTTTTTTTGAGAAATTGCGCCAGGACCACCCCCACCTGCCCTTGATCGTTGTCGAAGATGCCCTGAGTTCGAATGCCCCCCACATTGAGGAGTTGAAGCGCCACAAGTTGCGCTTCATCCTCGGCGTCAAACCAGGGGATGATGGCTATCTCTTTGCCCATGTGGCCCAGGCCCGGGCCGAAGGACGCACGACTGAATTCGAGCTCAGGCGTGATGGGGTCATCCATCGATTTCACTTTCTCAATGATGTCCCCCTGAACGAGTCAAACGCC
>JAOTTP010000051.1 GCA_029864405.1 Nitrospirota bacterium | reverse complement strand
ACGGGCAGACACAGACTATAAAAGTGTTAATCTCAAATCTCTCCTTCGGTCCGCGGATAAACTTGGAGCCAGTTATGCCATTATTCTCGGAGACGATGAAGCCCGTTCTGAAACCGCCATTATCCGGAATATGACCACCAAAGCTCAGGAGTTCGTGAAGTTACAAGAAATTCCTCAAAAAATTCAGTCGTTAACCTTATGAAAATGGTATTAGATATCTTTGGTTTTTTCTTGACATTTTTTTTACCTGATGCTAGGGTTTTTTTCTTATTTTTCAATAGGAAACGATATTTTAAAATTCAAAAAATATCATCCGAATATTTCATTTACCCATCCAGTATTTTACGTATTTACTAGGTTATTAATAAGGTATGCCAAAAAATCTGGTTGTCCTTATTCGGGAGGATCCCACCCACACTCCACGGGCCTCCGAAGCTATGCGAATTGCGTTGGGATTATCCACTGGTCCCAATCCAATAAAGATTGTTCTCTTGGACAATGCCAGGCATTTAATTTCTGATGATGCATATGATCTTCCTGATGGAGAAATTCTTGAAAAATATCTCCCTGCCATCAAGAATTTAGAATTACCTATTGTTGTTCCCATAGGTAGCGGGAAGACCTTCTCACTCGATCAGGATTTTACCATTCAAGAGTCGACCCCATCTCAAATTGCTTCACTCGTTTCTCAAGCAGATCGAGTTCTAACCTTTTAACGATATCCCCAATGAGAAACATTTTATATATCTGTACCAAAAACCAGTATGACTGGAATTCGTTTATCCCGGAACAAGTTCCTTCTTCATCGGAAATGGATCTATCTGTCTTACTACTTCAAAATGGACAAGATTTACATCATATTCCAACATCCCATGTTTTTGTTTTAAACACTGGGGGAGAAAGAAGAGATGACTCTAGACCTTATGAGCCAATTTCCTACCAGGGTTTTCTGGAAAAAATATTTCTGGCGGATTTGGCCTTGGTGATATAATTATCCCTCTTCTTCTTTGTTGTAAAAGAATATAAAGAAATAGTAGGAGTAGTGGTAGTAGGGATAGGGAATAGCGGGGATAACTACTCGAGAATTTCCATCCCTCTTTAGTTGTGGGTATAGAAAGTGGTTTGAGTTTAAAAAATATCGGGGTGGAAGTTGTGGATAGAGGGCATGAAGTTTATGGTAGAGGATGTTGATAGAAACTAGTGTGCGTCTAATAACCAAGTAACAGATTCATGATTACCACTGTTATTATTAACATCTGTGAATAACATTGTGAATAAATTGGATTTACCTAATATTAACAACGATAAAGTCTGGGTAGACGTGTTAGATTTTGTCAGCCCTAGGGTGGGAGATGACACGATTGAAACCTGGTTTCAACCCTTGGTTTTAGAGAGTCTTACTGAAGATCAAGCTCATATTCGTGTTCCAAATAGATTTTTTGGGGAATGGTTAGGAAGAAATTATAAAGAGTTACTCATCGAAGCTTTTCAACATGTTGAAGGGGTGAATCCAGCAGAGATTATTTTTGTCATGAAAGAGCAGGATGGAGAAGGAGCACCTCCGCCCCAACTTAAACCTGAAGTTCGGGAAAACCGAGGGCCTACTCAACTTCAAAGGGTCAGGCGGCAACCTCTTCCTAATCCAAAATATACGTTTAAAAACTTCGTGGTGGGAGCGAGTAATCAATTTGCACATGCGGCCTGTTTAGCTGTAGCAGAATCACCTGCCAAAGCGTATAACCCATTATTCATTTATGGTGGCGTGGGGTTGGGAAAAACACATCTTCTCAACTCTATAGGGAATTATATTGCTGATCACGGTGATCTTCGTATTGCGTATGTCACGACAGAGCAATTCACGAACGAGGTTATTAATTCCATCCGCTATGACAAAATGATTGAATTGAGAAGGCGATATCGAAATGTGGATATGCTGCTCATTGACGATATTCAATTTTTGGCAGGAAAAGAACGAACGCAAGAAGAATTTTTTCACACATTTAATTCTCTCTATGAGGCTGGAAAACAGATCGTGTTGTCGAGTGATCGCTTTCCCAAAGAAATGCCCTCAATGGAGGAACGGTTGCGGTCTCGATTTGAGTGGGGACTGATTGCAGATCTTCAACCACCTGATGTCGAAACTCGAATCGCCATTCTTCGAAAAAAATCCGAAGAAGAAGGTATCGCGATCAACGAGGATGTCATTCAATTATTGGCTGCGAATTTAAAAAGCAATATCCGCGAGATTGAAGGGGCCCTGATTCGGCTTGGCGCGTATGCGTCTCTCACGGGTCAAAAAATCACCGTGGATATGGCAAAACACATTCTCCGTGATCTCCTTGGTGGAAAACGGAAGGTGATTACGACTGAGGATATTCAAGAGGTGGTCGCCAATCGGTTCCATGTCAAGATATCTGACTTGAAGTCGAAACGACGGACTAAAACGTTAGTGTATCCACGCCAAATTGCGATGTTCCTCAGCCGCGACATGACGGACGCCTCCTTTCCGGAAATAGGAAGAGATTTCGGGGGGAAAGACCATACAACAATTATTCATGCCTGTAAGCAAATGCAGAAGTCTCAGGAAACCGATCCCACTCTTCGAGCGACGATCGAAAGCCTGAAGGAAGAAATCGGCAAGGGATAAAACCACCGTTCATAGGAAACATATGAAAATTCAAATAGCCAGGGAGGATTTATTAACCGCACTCCAACGGGTGCAGGGTGTAGTGGAGAAGCGGAATACCATGCCTATCCTGGCGAATATTCTTTTGGAGGCCAAGCCGGAAGGCTTGGATATTGTGGCAACTGATCTAGAAATCGGGATGAGAGGTCTATATAAAGCTACGGTTCATGAGCCGGGCTCGGTCACATTTTCCGCTCGAACCCTTTTTGATATTTTGAAGGAGATCCGACATTCCGACATTGAATTAGCGGTGGGGGAAAATAATTGGGTCACGGTTAAGGCTGGAAAAAGCCAATTTCGTGTGGTGGGATTACCCAGCAAGGATTATCCTGCCCTTCCAACTATTGAACGGGAAGGGTTAATGGCGCTCCCTGCTCAAGGGTTGTTGCAGCTTCTCAAAAAGACGGTATTTGCCGTGGGAGAAAAAGATACACGATACGTGTTGAATGGTCTTCTTCTCACCCTGATTCCCTCCGGAGCCAATGTGACGCTTCGTTTGGTGGGCACCGATGGCCATCGATTAGCCTGGGCTGAGCAGGAAGTGACTCCTGAAAAAGCTGCCATTCCGGCAGCAGAAATTAAAGTCATTATTCCCAAAAAAGCCGCCATAGAAATCCGACGACTATTGGAAGAAGACGACGAACAGCCGTTCCTCGGATTTACGAAAAATATGTTGATCTTTCGGAAAAGCGGGTTGGTGTTAACATCCCGGATCATGGAAGGGACCTACCCCAACTACCAGCAGGTGGTGCCGAAAGAAAGCTCCAAAAAAGTCACGGTCAACAAGTCCGACCTGGAGGGTGCCCTTCGAAGGGTGGCAATCCTTTCGAAGGATAAAGCCCATGCCGTGAAACTGTCCATCAATCCAGATCACATTCATCTTTCTTCAAAAAGTCCAGATTTGGGAGAAGCGGATGAAGACATCCCGGCCAAATTTGTGGGAGAAAGCTTTTCTACAGGGTTCAACGCCAGGTACTTCCTAGATGTGTTGTCCGTCATCGAAACGGAATCGCTGACCCTCCAAATGGAAACGCCTTTAAGCCCGTGTTTAATTCAAGAGCTGGGAAATCCTACATTCAAAGCCGTGGTAATGCCCGTAAAGGTTTGACGGATTTGACCCAACAGACGTTCATTCTTTCACACGCAGTCAAAACCTAAAATTGTATGGAATCCGCAAAAACACCTAGCCCAGAATACGCCCCCTCTGTAGACCGCCAACATTCGGATGCTCTGTACGATGCCGATCAGATCCGTGTCTTGGAAGGACTGGAAGCGGTTCAAAAACGACCAGCCATGTATATTGGAAGTACCGGGGTCGATGGCCTGCACCATATGGTCTATGAGGTCGTTGATAACAGTGTGGACGAACACATGGCCGGATATGGAAATGAAATTCAGGTCGTGCTCCAAGTGGATGGAAGTGTGATGGTCTCGGATAATGGAAGAGGAATTCCTACCGGCATGCATTCCACCCAGAAAAAGTCCGCCGCAGAAGTCGCGTTAACGGTCCTCCATGCAGGCGGAAAATTTGAGGAAGGCGCTTATAAAGTGTCTGGAGGGTTGCATGGTGTGGGGATTTCGGTCGTGAATGCGCTCTCGGAATGGCTGGAGTTGGAAATTTGGCAAAATGGGGAAGTGTTCGAACAACTGTATCATCGTGGAAAGCCGCAGGCTCCATTAACGGTCGCAGGCATAACCAAAAAACGTGGGACGAAAGTGGTGTTTAAGCCCGATCCCCTCATTTTTGAAACCATCGAATTCAGTTTTGATGTGCTGGCTCAACGACTTCGGGAATTGGCCTTTCTCAATAAAGGGCTGGAGATTCGTTTAAAGGATGATCGAACGGGAAAAGAAAAAGAGCAGGTGTTTTGTTACATAGGAGGGATCGTCTCCTTCGTGGAACATCTGAATGAAGCCAAATCTCCCATTCATCCTCCCATTGTGGTGGAAGTGGAAAAACCCGAAATGATTCTCCAGTTGGCTCTTCAATATAACGAAGGGTATTCAGAGAATCTGTATTCCTTTGCCAATAATATTAATACTCGGGAGGGCGGCACGCATCTCATCGGGTTTAAATCCGCTCTGACGCGCACCATCAATAGTTACGCCACCGCCAATGATTTGTTTAAAAAAGATTCGGAATCGCTGAGTGGAGAAGATGTTCGAGAAGGGTTAACGGCCGTGGTGAGCGTGAAGATTCGTAATCCGCAGTTTGAGGGCCAGACCAAAGCCAAATTAGGCAATAGTGAGGTCAAGGGCATTGTGGAGTCGGCCGTCAATGAAGCCTTGGGATCGTATCTTGAAGAAAATCCCTCGGTAGCCAAAAAAATCGTCGGAAAGTCTGTGGATGCGGCACGGGCCAGGGAAGCCGCAAGAAAAGCCAAAGAACTGATTCGAAGAAAAGGCGCCTTGGATGGCGGGTCACTTCCAGGGAAATTGGCGGACTGCTCCGAAAAAGATCCGCAATCCAGTGAACTCTATCTCGTCGAGGGGGATTCGGCAGGCGGGTCCGCGAAGCAGGGGCGTGATCGACGCTCCCAAGCGATCCTTCCCCTCAAAGGGAAGATCCTGAATGTCGAAAAGGCCCGATTTGACAAAATGCTCGCCAGTGAGGAAATCCGAACGCTCATCATGGCGATCGGAACCGGAATCGGTCGGCCAAGGGAGGATGCTGAAAAAGGCAAGGAAGATAAAGACGCCTTTGATATTAATCGAGCCCGTTACCACAAAATCATTATCATGACCGACGCGGATGTCGATGGCAGCCATATCCGGACCCTTCTCCTGACCTTCTTTTTCCGGCAAATGCCGGAACTGATCGAGCGGGGATATATCTACATTGCGCAGCCTCCCTTGTTTAAGGTCAAAAAGGGGAAAGGCGAAAAGTATCTCAAAGACGAAGCGGCGATGAATATATATCTATCCAATCTTGCGGTGGAGGATACTCAACTCTTTCTTCCGGAACGAAACGAATTTGTGACCAGGGATGAACTCATCCCCATTTTAAATAAACTGGTGGCCTTCGAGGGTTTATTGACCCGCCAGGGTCAAAAGCAAATAGAACCAGCGCTGCTAAGGGTGCTGGTGGATTTTCCGGAATTAACGAAAGATTTGTTAAAGAACCGTGGCGACTTAGAATTACTGATCGAGGAGGCCACTCGTCGGCTTCGGCTGGCGTTCCCGGAAGGAACGGTGGATCTGACGATTCAGAACGATGAAGAGCATCAAGCCCATCTCATCCTGTGTCGGGTCACGGGGAATGGCAGTCAGAAATTTTTAAATCTGACTCACGACATGGTGGGATCCGCGGATTTCAGGGAACTACAAAAGATCTCTCCCTCGGCGTTGGGATTGGGGCGACCACCCTACCGGTTACAACGCAAAGACACGGAATCGGAATTTTCCACCAGTCAGGATCTCGTGGCAGAGTTTTTGGAAACCGGGAAGAAGGGAATGTCCATCCAGCGATACAAGGGATTGGGCGAGATGAATCCAACACAACTGTGGGACACGACCATGAATCCCGAGACTCGGAGTCTCCTTCAGGTGACGTTAGAAGATACCACGGGAGTGGATGAAATCTTTACCATTTTGATGGGTGATGAAGTAGAGCCCCGCCGGAACTTCATTCAAAAACATGCCTTGGAAGTTCGGAATTTGGATATCTAGCAGGTGTATTCGTTTGGTTGTGTTACCCCCCTACTGATGAGCAGTATGTCGAAACATGAGCCTTGTCTTTCGTGTGTTGATGAGCCAGACCAAGTCCCGGGAAAGATCAGAACATGAAGTGTGGTGATCCCTTTCGAGGAGTGACGTATGCCGGTTGAACAACGTCTGACACAAGTGGCCATTGAAGATGAAATGCGCTTGTCCTATTTGGACTACGCCATGAGCGTCATTGTCGGACGGGCATTGCCGGACGTGCGGGACGGACTCAAGCCGGTTCATCGGCGAATTCTGTATGGCATGAATGAAATGGGTCTGGCGGCAGGGCGGCCCTACCGGAAATCCGCAAAAATTGTCGGCGAAATCATGGGTAACTATCACCCGCATGGCGATTCAGCCATTTACGACACGTTGGTCCGCATGGCCCAGGATTTCAATATGCGGTATCCGCTCGTCGATGGCCAGGGAAACTTTGGGTCGGTTGATGGCGATCCAGCGGCAGCCATGCGCTACACCGAAGCCCGCTTAACCAAGCTGGCCGAGGAAATGCTGGTCGATATTGACCGGGAGACCGTCAACTTTACACCGACGTACGACGAGTCGTCTCAAGAGCCGGTTGTGTTGCCGGCTCGTATTCCGAATCTGTTAGTGAATGGTGCGGGAGGAATCGCAGTCGGGTATGCCACGAATATTCCCACGCATAACCTGGGCGAAGTTGTTGCCGGGCTGATTGCCCTTATTGAGCGGCCCGAGGTGACCATTCGCGAGCTCATGGAATATATTCCCGGTCCGGATTTTCCCACGGCCGGATTCATCTATGGGACGCAAGGGATCAAGGATGCCTATGAAACGGGACGTGGCCTCTTGTGTGTTCGGGCGAAGGCGGACATAGAAGTCGATGAACGCACCGACCGGGCGCGCATCATCGTGACCGAACTGCCGTACCAGGTCAACAAAGCCAAACTGATAGAAAAGATCGCCGAACTCATCCACGAAAAACGTGTGGAAGGGATTTCCGATCTTCGCGACGAATCTGACCGGGATGGGCTTCGCGTAGTGATCGAACTGAAGAGAAACGAAAACGCCGCGGTCTTACTGAATCAATTATATAAACACACCCAAATGCAAACCACCTTCGGGGTCATCATGTTGGCCCTGGTGGGAAACCGTCCTGAGGTGTTGACCCTCAAACAGATTTTGGCGGCGTTTCTTGAACACCGTAAAGAGGTGGTGATTCGCCGGACTGCGTATGACCTTCGCAAAGCCGAAGAACGAGCCCACATCCTGGAGGGCTTGAGACGAGCCTTAGAATTCCTGGATGAAGTCATTGCCCTCATTCGTGGAGCCTCTTCTCCGGAAACCGCTCGCCAAGGCTTGATGAGCCAGTTTGCCTTGAGCGAAGTGCAAGCCACCGCCATCCTGGAAATGCGGTTGCAACGGTTGACCCAACTGGAACAGGACAAGCTCACACAGGAATATAACGAACTGGTCTCCCGCATTGCCCATTTGCGCACCATCTTGGCGTCTGATGCGATGGTGCAACAAATCGTGAAGCAGGAATTAATAGAAATCAAAGAGCAATATTCCGATGAGCGAAGAACGCAGATCCTTCCGGCCGAAGCCGAGCTACAAATGGAAGATCTGATCGCCGAGGAAGAAGTCGTCGTCACCATTACCCATGCGGGCTACATTAAGCGGAATGCCGTTTCCATCTATCGGGCACAACGCCGTGGTGGAAAAGGGAAAGTCGGCATGGGGGTCAAAGAAGAGGATTTCGTCGAACAAATCTTTACGGCCTCAACTCATGATTACCTGCTGTTCTTTACCGATGCCGGTCGGGTGTACTGGCTTAAAGTGTATCAGTTGCCGGATGTCGGGCGGTCCAGCAAAGGGAAAGCCATTGTAAATTTGTTGACCATCAGCCAAGGCGAGCGGGTCACCGCGACCTTGCCGGTCCGGGTGTTTGCCGAAGACCAGTTCGTGGTGATGGCGACGCAAAGGGGCTACATCAAAAAAACCGATCTGGCCGCCTTTAGCCATCCACGGCAAGGTGGGATTATCGCGTTGACCCTGGAGGAAGGCGACCGCCTCATCGGCGTCGATATCACGGATGGCACGAGGGAAATTCTCCTGGGCACCCGAATGGGCATCGTCATTCGCTTTCGAGAGGAAGATGTCCGTCCGGTGGGACGAACGGCCCGTGGAGTTAGGGGCATCACGTTGGCAAAAAGCAATGAGGTCATCGGGATGGTCACGATTACCAGTGAAACGCAATCCTCAATTCTGACCGTCACGGAACGCGGGTATGGGAAACGGACTCAGGTGGAGGAATATCGGCTCCAATCACGGGCGGGTAAGGGCGTCATTAGCGTCAAAGTCACAGAGAAAAACGGACCGGCCATTTCGTTCCATCAAGTCTGGGAATCCGATGAAATCATGCTCATGTCCGCAGAGGGCATGATCCTTCGCACCCGCATGGGGGATATCCGGGAAATTGGACGCAATGCCCAGGGGGTTCGGCTGATCCACTTGCCGGATGACGATCGAGTGGTCGGCGTAGCCAAACTCGCCGAGACAGATGAAGGCGATCTATCCGAACTGGATGAACTCAATGGCGAGATGCCAGATGAGCCGGCCTCCTCAACTGAATAAGTTCACGCGACCCTCTCAGAAAAGCAAACCGAAGACGTTGGTGTGTTCCGAGATGACCAGAGAAAATGAGCGGTCATCAACAATACGGCAATCCCCATCCTTGGTAAGGAGGGACGGAAGATACGGTGAGGCCGTGCAAGGGATGGTAGATCGAACTGCCGTTCACCTGCTCGTTCCTCCCCAATCTCTCTCCCACCTCCACCTCTCACGGCAAATGGGAGGGATCAGGAACAGGAGACTGCATGTGGGAAGGTCGTAGGGTTGGATTTCCCTCACAAAGCTCCCGAAAAATCAGCAAGACCCAAAAAGTTAGACCCCATCGTCTTAATGGGGTTAGGCATCTTGATCGGAGGAGTGTGGGTCATCTCCTTCGGTATGTTCCTCTCAAGGCCAGACCGCACCATCCCGCCCTATAGTGTCGGTGCCCAGGAGGGATCGCTGGTGGCCGTCCACGTGCCTCCCTATACCAGTGATCCCGAAATAAAAACCCTGGTTATGCGGTTTGGCGCGGTTGGCCAGGCCACCCGTGATTTCGCGGCTATGAAAATACGACCCACCACATCAGACGATCCTCGGGGACGGTATCAAACTCTACAAATCATCATTTTTTCCGATCCAACCTGGGCGGAACCTGATACCCTTCATCGGTATGTCGCCAATGACTCCGATGACGCTTCGGAAAAGACCTTTCGGAAAGACTTCGAAGCCGCCGTTCGAGCAGGCTATCGTGCCGATGCCGAAGGTCAGGTGGGATGGATCGGTCCCTGGAACCGGAGCGGTTCAACGGATCGAACCCTCACGATGCAGTGGGTTTTCCAAGAGACGTGGGGGGAAGCAGGAACTATGGCTCCGACGTCTTCGCCGGCTCCGTAGTGGAGGACGGTGGTTCAGCCAGGGCTTTAGTGATAGTCTGAGAAAGAAGGGTTTGAAGGTCAGGATCACTCAGACGTTTGGCTAAGCCGGTGGCAAATGGCGACGGTTCACCGACGAATTCTGGAGGATCTTGGGGAAGCGGATCTTGTTGAGGAGGGGCTTGTGGAATGGTTCCGATACGTAAGACGACCTCAGTTAAGGCAAGGTCCGGCATCATGGAGTGGATGGCTTCCAAAATGGCCGGTTTCAAAAACATGAGCTGCTGAAGCCAAATCGAGTTATCCGCCACCAGATGCAATTTTTTAAACC
Organism: Nitrospirota bacterium; assembly: GCA_029864405.1. GTDB lineage: Bacteria > Nitrospirota > Nitrospiria > Nitrospirales > UBA8639 > Nitrospira_E. The sequence goes on along the minus strand of JAOTTP010000051.1, from coordinate 7,381 downwards.
GGATACTCTCAGGGTAGGAATGTTTCGCCATCGTCGAACCCACAAGATGTTCCCACTCCTGTTGCAGCTGGACCTCGGACAGTTTGAGGCCGAGCGGATTACTTTTGGAAAAATCTTGAATAAGGCTCTGGATCGATTCAAAATAACTCATCGGGAAAATATTGTACCGTATTGGACTGAGTGATTCATCCGCATAAGACTTACATGTTGTGTCATCTCGACCCTAGGGAGAGATCCTTTCCTGGGCCAGGCAAAGGAACTGAACGAGTAAACCGGACAGGATGCGCCAGGAATCGTTCTATACTTCAGGAAAGTAAGTAGTTATGACCAAACAAAAAACAGACTCATCCCATAAGGTGCTCAGCACCAACCGGAAGGCCTTCTATGACTACATGATAGAAGAGAAGGTCGAAGCCGGTATTGTATTGGTGGGGACCGAAGTCAAAGCCTTACGGGAGGGCCGCCTGAATCTGAAGGAGAGTTACGCCGCCATCATCAATGGCAAAGCCATCCTGCATAACTGCCATATCGGCACCTATAGCCATGGCAATCTCATGAATCACGAGCCGCTACGCCCTAGAACGCTGCTGTTGCATAAGAAAGAGATCGAGCGGTTAACAGAAAAAGTCCAGCAGAAAGGACTCACCCTCGTCCCGCTTCGTCTCTATTTCAATGACAAAGGGCGGGTCAAGTTGGAAATCGCCCTTGCGCGTGGGAAGAAAACCTACGACCGGCGGGAGACCATCAAAAAGCGGGAAGCCGGTCGCGAAATCGACCGAGCCATGAAAGAGTCCCGCTCCTAAGAGTCTGTCGGGTTTCCCCCAGCAATCGGGGCCTTGGCAAATGACGGCAGAATCCCCTTCCTTGGACCTTCCTGAAAATATTTCCATATCGGCTCGGCTGGTGTTATTTCCAAAAGATGTTGGGGCAGGGAATTGGGCGTCTATTTATAGTCATTCCAATAAACTTCCACTTTGTTTAGGAGCGAAAAACCGCAAGTGCCGGGTTTCGGCCCGGCAGCCGAGCCACTTTTGTTTCGGCAAAAGTAGCCAAAACCAGGGACGCCCCGTCCGGTTTCATCAGATGAGACGAACGCAGGTCTCGGGAGGGCGGGCCAACTCGCTGTGCTCAAACAGGGCCCGCCAGTTGAAAAGAGCGTTCGCCTCTGGGACCGGGCGGCAGGCGACCGACAACGGGAGAAAGAAAGACTACAGAGAAATCCATATTGCAAGGTAACCTATACTGGAAGAAATTTGCTCAAAAAACTTTTGAACGTCTCTAACCATCCCATTAAATTTAAAATAGTTAAAAACGCGGCAAAGATAGGAATCAAGTAAAGAATTCCCTTCACCAACTTGCCTAACGGTGCTTTTTCAGCTTTCTCACTATCAAAACCGATTTCGCCTAAAAATTTGAAGGGTAAATGAGCTATCCAAATTAAAAGCTGATTGGCCCACCAAAAGGGATTGACGGTTCGAACCCAAGAACTTGCCTCACCGGCCTCATATGCTCCGATCGCTCGATCTAAATGATCAATTATTTCTTTATGAGAAGGATGGTACGGAGTCAGCATGAACATATCTAGAAGAATATCTATGTCCTGAGTAAATCCGCCGGCTGCGGCCGGTGCTCTCCAATTGATCACAGGAGAAGCATCCGCCAACATCACGATAGTATGTACCGGATTAAGCTTCTGGTTTATATGTTCCCGCGCTTCTCGGGCTACATCTTCTTCTATCCGGCTGTTCCTTTGCCCACTGAATCGACTGTTATCAAAATACGTAACAACCAATCCCCGAAACTCTTTAAGGAGCTTCAATCGCCGCTTATTTTCCCAAATAGGAATATTGTTAAAATGTTTCATGCGGGCACATAGGGGGCAATCTTGATTTTTCCAGCTTGCTTTCGCATCTCTGTGACGTCAAACCATGCCTGCATCTTAAGCAGCATATCCATATCGAGATGAAAGGCCTTTTCCAATCGCAAAGCCATCTCCGGCGAGAGCGCGGCTTTTTCATTGACCAATTCTGACAGCGTGGCACGGCGCACCCCAAGCACTTCTGCGGCTTTCGTCACACTTAAACCGAGTTCGTCTATAACTTCCGACTTAATGAACGCGCCCGGATGGGAGGGTTTCATCCCGATTTTTATTGCTTCTTTCTTCATGTCCTCTGCTCCATCGGTTGTTATCGACCAGCAGGTATTTCAACCTTCTCTGGGATCAAGCGGTACCCCATGGCTTACATAATCGCGTTGATGTTCTGAAATCGCGGATTACCGTCTTCCGACAAATCTTTTTGAACACCATTTCGGGTCATCCCGGTTTCTTCCGCCAACGTTGAAATCCCTTTCACGCGGGCAACCATCCGCAAGGAAGAGAGTAAGGCCGAGGTCGCCCCATCTTTCGCGTATTCTTCAAAACACACCTTTAGGTAGCTTTCGATCTCATCTGGATGCTCCCGATAATATTCCTCTTCCACTTGATCAAAGGTTCGTAATTTTCGTTTAGTCATTGGCACAATCACCTTGGTATGTTGAATAGTGGCAACTTAGCGAATGGTTGTCCAATATCCGTTTTCATCCATTAATTTCTTTAATATGCAACCATTCCTGCTCCTCACAACCAAGCCCATAAGATTTACACAGTAAAACCGTGCCAGTAGAAATTAAATCTGGAATTCCTCGGATCAACCAAATAGATCGCCAAATAGATTCAGAGTCGGAAATAAGGTCCTTGAGTTTTTCCAAACCCGGACCACTTGGGCCACCACCCTGAATGTTCACATATACAAGGAGGTGCCCATTAAATCCATCAATTCTCCGAGCTTTCTCAGTTTTTTTGCAGATCACCGGAGCAATCCATTCTGGATCCATTGGGGTTCCAGACAGTGCTTGCATAGGAAAAGAGGGGCGTCTCCCATTTTTATACTCTTCTCTAATCTTGTAATCTGGGGGATACGCTGTGGTTATCTCAAATTGGAAACTAGTATTGTCTTGAGATATAAGTTCAAAGTCTCGAAGTTTTTCGTGCACTTTTGCCATTCGTATCTGAACAGGCGATATATGTTCCTGAAACACCAGGGCGAATGTAGAAGCGACGAGAGCTTCTTGGAGTTTTTGTTCAAAGTCTTTTCCACGGGAAAGAAGATCTTCATTTGACATGGAGGATGCTATTTGATTCGCAAGGCGCCACAAGTCCCATGGAGTTTGTAGCTGGCAGAATTTATTCAACGACCCCATAAATTTCAAAAAGCCCTGTTACATAAAAGCTTTAAAAAAATCGGGTATGCCTTGACCTCTATTTCATACCTGATGATAGCTTTTATTCGAAATAAACAAAATCCCTGCTTTTTGGCCTTCCTATGTCCCCGACAATGGCGAGGGAGAATATTCCAATAATTGCGACTCTCCACTTCCTTTTCACCGACGCCTGCTGACTGGCCCCTGGGGCGGACGATCTTTACAATCGGCAGCCCTTGTCCGAGCGCAGCGAGTTGGGCTGCCTCCTAAGACTGGCGTCCGCCCTATCCAATGTGGCCAGGGAGGGCGTCATTGGTTTTGGCTACTTTTGCCGAAACAAAAGTGGCTCGGCTGCCGGGCCGAAACCCGGCAACGCTCGTCCATGGCAATCATTCCAGTTGATGAAATTTTGTGCTCGAACATGTCGGAAAATATCAAGAGCTTTTCGTTGCCAACCATGTAATGAGCTTCTACACTCCCTGGTATGTCCGGCAACAATAATAAGCATGATTTATCCAATCCGGCGGCGCCGGTCTTTCGGCCTGGAGAGTTTAAAGGTCGTGAGGGATTAGTTCGTAATGTGTTGGGGCGTCTGGAACGAAGGGAATATTTGAGCATCGTTGGGGGGGCAAAGTTAGGGAAAACTTCGTTGCTACTCCATCTGGCGTGGCAACTCAATCAGGCGGGGCATTCTGCCAAGTCCACGGGGCCGTCAGCGTTGTATGTGGATGTTACCGATGAGGCTGATTGCCAACGTTACAGGTCTCGCCCTCAGGATGCTCATAGCATTGTCTTGCTGGATAATTGTGACGGCCTGCTTGAAGGGAGCATTCTTTCTCTTTCAGATATCAAGATTTTGCAGGGAAGGCCTGTCGTATTTGCCGGAGGGCGGAAGTGGCGGGAGTTTGTGAGAGGGGGTGGCTTCGCACACACACTTAAGTCAATTCCTTTGGCGGTGTTTTTGGAAAAGGAAGCACAGCAGCTATTCAGTCCGGATCTTTCCACAGAACAACATGCCATTGTCCTCACCTATGCAGGGACGCATCCCTATATCTTCAAGCTTTTCCAGGCTGCATTCCTGCGTGAAGGTCTCCATGTTCCGACGGAACAGATTGTCAGAGAGGTGAAAAATTCCCTCTCCTCTTTTTTCCAAGATTGTGTCAATCAACTGCGGGAACCCCTCGAACATCAGGTGCTGGCCTATGTGATCAATGCGTACAAACCGGTGAATCCAAAGGAGGTGGCACGGGCTGTTGGACTGCCGACGATCAAACCCGTCGCCGATACCTTGTGTTGTTTGGGGTTGGTTGGCCGTTGGATTCGGGATGAAGAAGCCACCCTTTCCGCAAACAGCCGGCTGTTTAGCGAATGGTATAGGGAAACGGTGGCCTCCTAAGATATGATTGCCCAATGGTCTTTGAGCCATACAGGATGCACATTAAATTTTCTGTGATGCTGAAAAGGAAAAGAGGAGCTATTCGTGGGAGCGTTTAAAATATTTTCTGCTGAATTCAAGGCGAGTTGCGGGACGGTTGAGCAATTTCTGAAACCGAACCTTCCGGAAGTGGCGATTGTTGGCCGTTCCAATGTGGGGAAATCATCGGCCATCAATTGCCTGGTCAATCACAAAGGGTTGGCTAAGGTCGGGAAGACTCCCGGGAAAACGCAAACGATTAATTTTTTTGAAATTGCAACGAACGGCCCTCGGTTTATGTTGGTTGATTTGCCCGGATACGGATTTGCCAAAGTGCCTGAACGGATTCGGGGGCTCTGGGGGCCCCTGATTGAAGAATATTTCCGGACGCGTCAGAACTTACAGGGTGTGGTGGTGCTGGTAGATTCCCGTCGGGTGCAGGAATCAGATCGGGCGATGATCGAGTGGTTGATGCGGCTGAAGATTCCGGTGATGGTGGTGGCCACCAAGGCTGATAAGGTCACGAGGGGTCACCGCCAGGCTGCCCTTCGGGAATTGTGTGTGGGCTTGGGTATGGAGGAAGAACCCCTTTTCCTGTCGGCTTACACCGGGGAAGGCAAGCAAATGTTGTTAGACCAGTTGCGGGAGCTGCTTACTCTTGAAACTTCCCCTTCCTAGCAAGCGTTGTTTTTGAATCCACCCCATATTCCTTCATGGCTGGTTTCATGTGGAAGTTGAAGAACTTCTTTGAGATCTCCTATTCTGACGGGTTCCTCTATTTTTCGAATGTTGTCTGTTCGTGCACGGCCAGCGAATGAAATAGCGGCTCTCTCTGTGTATTTATTAATTTCCGGATAGTAAGGTAAGCCATGCCATCATCTGGTGATGCAGATAGACCCATGATCTTCAAATCGCCCTCCAGGCTGCATCGGATCGGACCATCGCAGATTCGTGAAAATATGCGAATTGCTATGGAGCATGATGCGATTAACCTGGCGCAAGGCCGTCCCGACTTCCCTACCGCGCCTGTGGTGAAGCAAGCTGCGATTGATGCTATTGCTAATGATCACAATCAATATTCGGTGACCTGGGGCTTGGCGGAGTTACGGGAAGCCATAGCCAACCATGTGCGGGAACGACATGGTTTGACCTTTGATCCGGAAACAGAGATTACTATTACCTGTGGTGTGACGGAGGCCATCGTGGCAGCCATGCTGGCCTTAGTCGAGGTTGGCGATGAGGTCATCATCATCGAGCCCGCACACGAAAACTATGTTCCGGCTGTGTATTTTGCGAGCGGTACGCCACGGTTTGTCACTCTCCGTCCACCTGATTATGCGTTACCGCTTGATGAACTTCGATCTGCGATAAGTCCTCGCACCAGGGCTATTATCCTGAATACTCCCCATAATCCCTCCGGCCATGTGTTCACGCGGGAAGAACTGATCGCCATCCTTGATCTGGCAGACCAGCATGGGATCTATGTGGTAACGGATGAAATCTACGATCATCTGTACTATGAACCCCATCGGCATATTGCTCCGGCCACTCTGGCGCCCGACTGGACAGGCCTGGTCATCACCGGAGGCCTGTCAAAAATTTACGCGGCAACGGGATGGCGTCTTGGCTATGTCCTGGCTTCCAAGGATGTGACGACTGCGATCCGAACGGTACATGATTACCTCACGATCTGTGCGCCGACGCCCTTCCAATACGCGGCGGTCACGGCTTTGGCGTTACCCGAGACCTACTATACTGACCTACGGGCGAGATTCCTTCGGCGTCGGGAACTCACCATGCAGATGCTGACTGACAGTGGATTTGAGCCCTATGCACCTCAAGGAGCCTATTACCTTTTAGCCGGCTACGGGCCATGGGAGCACAAGGGTGATTCCCAATCGTTTGCCACACGGTTGATTACGGAGGCGAAGGTGGCGGTGGTTCCAGGTGGCGCCTTTTACTATCAGGCGACAGATCTGGGACAACATCTCGTCCGTTTTGCCTTTGCCAAAACGAGCCAGGTTCTCAAACAAGCCGGCGAGAATCTCGCAAAGGCGTTTCACAATCGTTGAGGGAGAAACTACCGGAACGGTTTCACGACCCTCTCATGTAAACCCTCGCAACTCCAAACCAACCGACTAGTTTAGAGAAGGGAATGGTGTATGACCACATCAGCATGGGATGAACTGTCTCAGCAGATTGCCGAACTGGATACTCTGGCAGGCATTGGAGGGCTACTGGGTTGGGATCAGCAAGTGACCATGCCCTCAGGGTCGGCAGGGGGCCGTGCTCAACAGAGTGAGCTGATCGGACGGTTGTATCACGAACAAGCCACGTCACCTCGACTGGGTGAACTCATTGAGGCGGTGGCAGCCCTACCTGATTCGACTCTAGAGCAACAAGCTGCGGTTCGTAATATGCGCCGAACCTACCGCCGGGCTACTTGTGTGCCGTCGAAACTCGCCAGCAAGATCGCGAAGGCCGGTGCCAGTGGTGTCGCCGCCTGGGGAAAAGCGAAAAAAGAAAAAAACTATCGTCTTTTTGCAGAGAACCTCCAGACGAATTTGGACTTGGCACTCGAACGAGCACAAGCCATTGATCCCAACCGCCATCCCTATGATGTCCTTCTTGAAGACTATGATCCCGGTACGACGGTCGAGGATTTACGCCGGATGTTTGGGGCGCTGCAACAAGGCCTGACCGATATCCGGCAACAGGCCCTAGCCA
>JAOTTP010000104.1 GCA_029864405.1 Nitrospirota bacterium | reverse complement strand
TGTGCACACCACAGCATAGAAAATCTCAATCTTCTGTGCCAGCCCCAAGATTATCTTCCAATTCGCAATTGATTGGCATGCAACACGGCCCTTTAATACTGCGTAATAAAGCGCTCCCCACTGCGCTTCATCCGATCGAGGGTATGCATATAGATGTTGGTTGGCTTCAAGGAGAGAATCGCTCAGGGAAAGTCGGGGACGTGTCGCCCCCATTTCAGGCGCACCTAATTAGGAAAAGAGCGGAGAAGGCAAGGAGAGCGTGAGGTTAAATATCGAGGTCGGGTGCACACCATCTTCTCGGATGTATTCAATCGTGCCGGTGAGGCCAATGACAATGACTTCTTTGACGCCAGACTGGAGATAGCCTTGAATCTTGTGGTTCATTGCTGGTTTCCGATTCCCCGGTGACAGGACTTCGACGACAAGCTCTGGGGCCTGAACCACGGCGTGAGCGGGAAGCTGGTTCCAACGATCCTGCGGCATCCAGACCACATCGGGAACGCGAAGTCCAGCGGTGGTGGTGAGGACCGCGACTTCTTGAACGGCTTCTTCCCCAAGTTGTTGACTCAATTGTCGAACCAGGCTTGAACAAATACGTTGGTGATTGGTTTCGGCTCGTGGACTCCAGACGAGTTCTCCATATTCGGTCAATTCATAATAATCCGGGGACTGTACGTCTTGGGCGAGCTCGGCCCACCGTTGGGTTAACTCAGCAGGGGAAACGAGGGTGTTGATATCCATCATACTCATCTTCGGGCACGAACCAAATTATGAGAAGAGCTGAGCGGGAAGGGTGAGCGTGAGATTGAACAGGGACGTGGAATGTACGCCATCTTCTCGGACGTATTCGATCGTGCCGGTGAGGCCGACAATAATCACTTCTTGGACTCCTGAGGCGAGGTAGGCTTGAGTTTTATGGTTGATTTCGGTTTCGCGATTGCCGGGTGAAAGGACTTCGACCACAAGGTCAGGGGCGTGGAGCAGGCCGTCGGCTGTCATCACGACGTCCCATTTCTCTTCGGGCATCCACACGACATCTGGGACGCGGATCCCTGCATCGTTTGTCAGGATAGCCGCGTCGGGTACGGCTTGGGGGCCGAGTTGGGCCGAGAGCTGGAGGATGATTTTGGCACACAGGACTTGGTGACGATTCGTGGGCTTGGGACTCATGACGATTTCCCCATGTTCGGTAAGTTCAAAGGCGTCAGGGGTAGTGTCATCCTGGGCCAGCATGGTCCACATCTGGATTAACTCTTTTGGGGAAAGAATCGTATGGGATCCGGTCTTCATGCTCATCATTCTAGGAAGCTCCTTGTATCCTGTCAATGCATCTAATCCTGCGTAATAAAGCGCTCCCCACCCTCTTTGACCCGGTTCATCGTATGGACATAAATATTGGTTTGTTTAATGGAGGCATGCCGGAGCATATCGCGAACGGCCGTCACGGGAGCCCCCCCATTTAACGACATCGTGGCCGCCGTATGGCGCAGCGAAGGCCCGGTCACCACAGGCCGCTTCACATTGGCCATCTTCAAGGCTGTGAAGATCAACGATCGGAGCGTTCGCGGAGCTAACCGATGGCCATGCCGTTTGCCCATCGTCAAAAATAACGGATCCCCATCGTCGAGCGGAACCCGCGTGGCCAAATACCGTTCCAACCAGACCTGGAATTCCGGGAGAATCACCACACACTCGGTCTTGTCATGCCGCCCCTTTCCCTGCACCCGCAAAATATGCCCGTCCGGCGTGGCCTGATAATCTTCCACATTGGCCCGGACCACTTCAATCTTCCGCATCCCCGTTTTCAAGAGTCAATAGATAATCGTTTTATTGCGGAGCCCTTCAGGCGTCGACTCATCCAGGGTGTTCATTAAGGTCCCCACTTCCGTCAGGGTCAATGGCTGCTTCCGAAAGCCCTCTTTTGTCTTAGGGCCCCGCACCTGCTGGGCCGGATTCCACTGGGTGATCCCTGAGGCCTGCAGCCAGGTCCCAAAATTCCGGACAGCACTCAGTCATCATCGTAAATGGCGCGCCCGGCAAGAGTCGAACCTACGACCCTCGGCTTAGGGGGCCGATTCTCATCCAACTGCGCTACGGGCGCACACAACACGTGAGTCAAATGTACATTGGTCGAGGCGGAAACGAGGTCAAGTCGTTTGTTGATTGGCATTGATCCACGTGGGCACATTGCTGGAGACAGGCTCGAAAGAAGCAGTGACAAATACCCGGGTGCCTGCTCCACCGGATTGAGTGCTGACTCTGGGTGGAAGACCTTTAGCCAAACGGATTTGTCATTATGAGATCTTGAATCAATTGGCCATCGGAGAAATCTTCAGGCCAGAGGGCCGTGGCGCCACCTTGGATAGACGCCCGATTGAGCTACGTGCTCGCGTCATAGGACGACCGTTGAGAGCTCCAGCGGGCGAGGTGATCTATCATGTCTTGAATCGGACCAATGGATGCCTGCCGATTTCCGAACAGCTGCTTGCTATGATGCGTTTGAGCATTTCCTTGCCGAAGGTCAGGAATGCTTTTGGATATGAATCCTTGACTATTGTGTGACGCTGAATCATTGTCACCTCGTATTCGCACTGTTTCTTGCCTCTTGCCTGAACGTTGTTTAGCATGTATGCACATAGCTGGACTTGAACTCATGCCTGCTTCACTCGACCACATTCACTCCGACACCCCGATGGGTGCGAACTTGATCGTCTAAGGCGCTACGTTGACAAGGAGGATAGTTATGAGATTTTTGAAAATACTAGCAGCTCTATCGCTATTTGTAGTATTTCCAACGCCCCTTCTCGCAAGTGAATTGGAAGGACAAGTGTTAGAAGGGAATGGGCGACCGGCTTCAAACATCCCCGTGAACCTCATTGGTCCGAATCCCACGACGCATGAACAAGAAGAGCGGACAAATGAGAGTGGTTTCTATAAGTTTAAGAAGCTGGAGCCTGGAAAGTACACGGTAACCATTGCAGGCAGAAGCACGGAGGTTCACGTGTTTGGAAGGAAGACTCGGAGAGATATGCGACTACCATAAAAGAGGTCCATGTTATGGGTGAAGACCAAGGTCAGAAGAGCGAATTCTATGCAAAGTTGGAGTCTCTTGCTAAATTTTTGGCAGGCGTTGCCGCAGTTATTGGATCAATCTGGGTGCCCATTGTCCTCAGCAATTACAGCGAGCAGAGCCGCAGGACGCAACTCTATATGCAGATCATGACCGAGCGAGAAAAATCCGATACGAACATACGAGAAAATATGTTTGAGACTCTCTTGACCAAATATCTTGGGGCGTTCACCGACGATGAGCTGGATTCGGAAAAATCTTTCAGGAAACGCATTATGTTTCTTGATCTTCTCAGTCTGAACTTCCAAGAGTACCTCAACGCGAAGCCACTGTTCGAGGATCTCAGCGGTCGTCTAGGCCGCGCCATTCGGGATGCCACACATCCGGCTGACAAAGAAACCTTCCTGGCTTTGCAAAATGAGGTGAAGAAGGTTGCCGCAAGGATTGCCTTAAAACAGGCTGCCACACTTTCATCGATAGGCCTGACGAGAGAGTTGTCATTGGACACTCAGGATATGTCTCTCCGCTGTGTGCGGTTATATGATGTTGCGGGGCGCAAAGAGATGCAGGATGGCAAGACCGTGTCCTTGATCGATATTACCGACCAAATGCCATGCAATGAGACAAAGCCAGCTGAGGCTGGTTTGACTGACGTTGTCCCGCAGGGCCAGGGGTCTCCATCAATCGACATCGAACTTCTTGAGTTGGGCGATACCAGTGCGACAGTCGAGGTGACCCCTTATGAAGAGTTTTTCAATCAAGATGGCATCCTGACTGGTATGAAGCAAGGCAAACGAATGGTGTTTGAAGTGTCTTTTTTTGATTTGCCGTATATGGATAACACGGAGTTGTTTGATGGAAGCCGATTCTCATTGGTGCTGAAGGGCATCGATCCAGATGGGGGTGCCGCGAAGTTGTCCGCGGTTATCTTCAAGGAGGGATTCATGACTCTGCGGGATCGGCCGTTGTTCGAGGAAATGCTCCAAACTCTGCAAAAGAAGGGCGGTGTTAACTGAGAGTATGCTCCCGTTACTGAAGTGAAGCGGGCGCTCGAGACGAAAGGCCTTCGCCGTGATGCGGTGGCCGATCTGTGCGTGGAGATGAAGCAAATCACAACGCGGGTAGATCTCTGTCATCTTTATATTGGTTGCCCGTGATTCTTGATGTGGTTTGCAACCACGCCGGTTGCGACTTTGGGGACAACATCATGTACTTCTTTGATCGACTATCCACTGCCGATGCTGTATGCGTTCAGCCATTCGGCGGCGCTTGCGTTGGCGGCAAATAGCGTCCTGGTCTTTTCCCGC
>JAOTTP010000174.1 GCA_029864405.1 Nitrospirota bacterium | reverse complement strand
GTACCGCCGGATGACGGCCTCATTCAACCCCACCATCGACGAGAAAAACCCCGGCGACCACAACACCGCCCCCCAGTACGTCCGCTTCAGTGCAGGATACCGAAACCGCAGGTGCCGACTCACATTCGCTTTGATCTTGCCCACCATAGAGCCAAAAATCTCAGTAAAAAAATCATGATAATCAGGTGCATTATCAAATGGACCAGCGAAATAAGTCCTTAGGCAAATGAATGGAGGCCATACCAGGCTTTCCCATTTTCATTTTCCACGGCCTTCGTTGCCAAAAAGGTGAGCCAATCAACACTTCACCCCGCAATTAAGACGCTATGCCCCGGGACGGTGGGTAACAGCATCAATGATATTTTTTGCTGATGTCCATTTAACCACTACTCCTCACATCGAAGCAGAGGCCAAAATTTACTCACTCCCGTAAAAAGGTCTTTTCAAAAGCTAGGATTAATAGATCGAGAGCCTTTCTGGCGTCTTGTCCTTCGGCGGGAAACGGAGGGCCGCATGGGTCATTATTGACATCTACAATGAAAATTTTTTGGGTATCCCGGTCCCGAAGAACGTCTATTTCACCGTAATCAAGTCTCATCTTTGCACAAAACCGAAAAATTTTCTCAACCTCATTTTCCGTGAGAGCATCAGAAACTTTGGCTATAACTGTTTGCTTGAGTGTATGGCCACGATCAACCAGCCGCTCACGCACCGGACGATATTTAAGATATACAAAAGGTATTTTATTACTAAAAATTGGCACTCGAATATCTTCAACAAGGCCATTGCCCACTTCATTATTAATTAGTTTTTCATAAACAAAATCTTTCTTGCGAATTTCAGTAGGACACTCAATAATTTCCCCCAAATGCAAACCGTTCCCATTAGCTTTCATGACACATTTTCCCGAGTAAGTACCCGGATCTACAGATAATGAATATCCAAAGATTTCCTCGAAGACGGAATCTACGCGTCTTTTACTGACATCATTACAGTTCATATTGAGAATTTTGATTTCTGGCTGAGTACGGGCAATTTCCTCAAGGACAGGCTCAGGAGGTAAAAATGGATTGCCTGATCCAATATTATCTCGCCATTTCATGGCTATATGAAAATTTTCTAAAGGATC
>JAOTTP010000173.1 GCA_029864405.1 Nitrospirota bacterium | reverse complement strand
TTCGCCAGGCATCGGTTACGTTAAGGCAACTCTCATTATGAAAGCAAAGCTGCTCAAATCTGTCCCATCCGCAAAAGTAACCGGTCTCCAGTTACGCTCCGGGTTCTCGGAAGGTGCAGAGCACGCCATCCTCCGACGATGGACATGGGGATATCTTTAATTTCCTGGCTCTAATCACCCTAGATCGCCTGTTCACTGCCGCGAGCAGCGCAATATTATTTTAAAAGTGTCTAGTATTAGACAGAACGCCCTGCCGCCTTGGCCTAGGTTAATCCAATCCGACGGAGGTGAGCCATGGTTGAGAACCACACCGTGGTGAGGGTTTACGAGCCCCACGCCCATACAGTAGCGAGCATTAAAAAACTCCAGAGATCGGGGTTTGACATCAACAAACTTTCTATCGTCGGCAAAGACTATCATAGCTCGGAGCACCTCATCGGCCGTGACGATTCCGGCGACCGCATGAAGGCCTGGTGCCAGCTGGGGGAAATTTGGGGCGGCTTATCCGGGTTGCTGTTTGGATCGGCCTTTTTTCTTATCCCGGGTATCGGTCCCGTCATAGTGTTCGGCCCGCTGGTCAAGTGGACCGTCAGGGCGCTGGAAGGTGCTGTGAAGGTCGGCGGGCTGGGTGCGTTGGGCGCCGGATTGTGCAGTATTGGCGTGCCGCAACACCAAATCATGGAGTATGGGACGGCGCTCAAATCCGACAAGTTCCTCGTAATCGCTCACGGAACCCTTGACGAGATGGCCAGGGCGAATGGCATCCTCGAGACGATCCGCGCAGGACAAGTCGCCGCGCATTGCGAGTGAACGACGGCATCTCGCTCAGGCGGTTGGGCATTATTAGGGAACGCGCACAAGAGGAGGACAACATGTACACCAGGCGTATTGCCGCTCACCGAACCAGATCACGGCAAAAGCTTTCCGCCTGCCGGGAGTCCCGGTATGACCGGCCGGCCGATGTCCGCATGCCGCCGGAGGAGTTCTTCGATAATCGGGTTCCCCTGGCCGTCGTGTGTCCGGAGACGGCGTTGATGTATGCCGTGCTCGAAGATGCCTTCCTGTGTTATCAGCAGCGGTTGGAGTTGGAAGGACCGCGTATTCCGCGAGCGCAGCAGGCAGAGGAGTGGTTTTTCAG
>JAOTTP010000172.1 GCA_029864405.1 Nitrospirota bacterium | reverse complement strand
GCAAATCATGAAAACAATTCAAGTTAGATTACCGGACAATATCCATAGACACGTGAAAAAATTGTCAAAAGAGGAAGGAATGTCCTTAAACCAGTTTATGGTGACCTCGGCCTCCAATGAAGTCGTTCGCCAGGAGACTCGCGATTTCTTTTGCCAAGCCGCCGCCGAATTCGATCCTGCGGCCTTCGCCGAGGCTTTGGCAGCAATTCCAGATGTTTCTCCTGTTGAAAACGATGCAATTTAGATCTCCATTTTTTGTTTGGTCCTCTTACCGGTCCATAAACAAACCGTGTCGTAATTTTTTTCATTTTTTGGAACTACGAAAGGCGCGAAATACGCGAAAATTAATTTTTATCCAACTGGGCTGATCGGCTCTGCCGATCTTTGGAGACCGTTCTGCTGGCCAGCAGAACCGCACAAAGTTTATCCGCCATAGTTCTGCAGTTTCAGAACGACGGCGTGGCGCTTCGCGCAATAAAAATTAAAATTCTTCCTTTTTTCGTATATTCAGTGTGTTTTGTAGTTAAAAAAGTCATTATTCTTTTTCGTGTATTTCGTGTGTTTCGTGGTTAAAAAAATCTTTATTCTTTATTTCTTTGAAAATCCAACAGGGGCATCCTTGGCCCCAGATTTTTTGCCGGAGGGCGGCTCTATCGTTTCGAGAAGCAGCTGATTGGTGGTTATTTCCAATCCCGCCTTCATCGTAGTATAAAAGTCATCGTATAATCGTTTCCTTTTTTCCTGGAAAGCGCGGTATTTAATCTCGTTTCGTATGGATTCAAGCGGGTGGGCAGCTTGCGGCCGGCGATCGCTCAGCTTGGCAATATAATACCCGTCATCGGTGGTAATGATATCGCTGATCTCCGCGGGTTCGGATAAGGCAAAAATGGCGTCGACAACGTTGTTTTTCCATATATAGCGTTCATTGCCTTTTTCCAACCAGCCGATGTCGCCGCCGACATAGCGTTTGGCGGCGTCATCGGAGAACTTGATGGCGACTTTGCCGAAATGGGGAATCGAGGGCTCGAGTTTCTTCGCTTCAGCCACGGCGGTATTGATCTTTTTCAGGGCTTTCTCTCGCCTTTCCACAGATGCGGTAGCTGGACAGGCGACAAAGATCAAGGCCGCCTTGGCTGATTCGG
>JAOTTP010000050.1 GCA_029864405.1 Nitrospirota bacterium | reverse complement strand
GGATTCAGGGGGTGCCTCACCCTTGCTTATACAGAGATCGTGGGATACAGGCGATCCTCGGAGGCTAAATTTTTAGATCCAAATTTTATACGGAGTTTTCACACAGCCTGGGTCGTAAGCGGACGGCTGATCGAAAGCTCTGCGATGACGCCTCACGAATTCATCACCGGGCCGCCGGGAAGTGACTGCTCACTGCCTCAATGCCGTCTTAAAATGAGGCCATGTAACGGAATGGGGTATTTGATGACATTTTTCAGACTACCCAGGCTGTGTCATGCGGCCAAATTCTTTCCTTATCAAACCCTTACAAAACCCCTATTTTATTGAATACGGCCAAAAATGTAACAGTTCTCTAGGGGGAAGTGTTACATTTTCGATGTTTTTTGTCATCTCATTTGTGAATCCGTTTTAACCTGTTCCTTCTATGTTTCCGCCGTCTCTCCTGGCCTTGTGGTGTGGCCGAGCAGTGCAGGCGACTCCGAGAAAAAGGCGCGCACTGTTTGAGCGCAGCGAGTTTGCCCGCCGCCGGAGTCGGCGAACCGCGAAGGGAACCCGAATGGCCACATCACGGCCAACATGGTTTTGGGTCCTTTTGCCGAAACAAAAGGGCCTCGTCCGCCGGGGCGAAACCCGGCACTTGTATTTTTTCGCACCTATATAAAATTATTTTTATACGACTATTCCACACAGGAATCGAATTCCAGAATTACCAAGGTGCGTTGAGGTCTTCTTCGTCATCAGCAGGAGAGGAAGAATCCATCGGTCGATAATACCGACGACCTTCTAAATTCTTTGGGAAGATGGGTTTGCGATTTGGCACCCTTGGATCATCGTGGGTTTACGTAGCTACCCCTTTATTGGACTGGATCCCATGGAGGAACATGAGGGCCATCGTCTCTTTTTTAGGCTGGATGAAGGAGTCAACCAGCTTAAGTGTTAAAAGGATTCACAATCTTGATCCCCTCGACCTGTTGCCCATGCGAAAGATCCTCCGAATACAGCATGGTGGCTCCACTTCGACGGGCCGCCTCAAGAATCAGTGAATCCCAAAACGACAGCCGATATTGGACTTGCAGATCAATAGCAGCCAATACCGCTTGTTCATCATTCACCATCACCTTCCACGCACACAGATCTTCAATAATGGCACGGGCATTTTTCCCATCCAGGGGGGAAGGAATTTTTTGGGTCAAGCTGACGTATAACTCTTGAAGGACTTGAGTGCTGAGCACGCCGGTTTCCGAATTCCAGAGATCGAGAATCGCCTCCTTGGCGATTTCCCTTTTCCTGCCCGCAGTCGTGTCATGGGCATATACCAAGATATTCGTATCGACAAAAATTTTAGGGGCGGGCATGAAGTTCGTCCCTGGTGTAAGAGGACTTTCCCTTGGTGCCTAAAGGGAGTCCCTTCTGCAGTAACGAGAGGTGGCGCTCTTTGGCTTTTTGGTATCCTGTTTGTTGCTCGACTTTACCTCGCAGTACCTCTCTAATGAGCTCACTCAGTGATTTTTCTTCCTGAGCCGCCACAATTTTGGCCTGCTTTAAAAGGGCCTTAGGGAGAGAAAGGGTCACATTTTGGCGATCCATAACAGCCTCCTATGTCATTTTTCACGTAATTATGTATATCACATATTTATGTGCATTTCAAATTTCTTCAATCAACGAGGTGCCGCCCAGAGCACTATCGCAACTTCATTCTAATTGGATTCTGTATGGAGATTTCACACGAGAACCGAAGCGAAAGCATTACCAGGGGGCGTTGATATCTTCCTCTTCATCGGTCGGAGAAGAATTCTTGGGTCGATAATACCGGCGGCCTTCTAATTCTTTGGGAAGATGGGTCTGGGCATTGGCACCACTTGGATCGTCATGGGCATAGCGGTAGTCTTTGCCATAATTTAAATCCTTCATCAACGAAGTAACCGCATTGCGCAAATGCAGCGGCACCGGCAGATTGCCTTTTTCCTTCGCATCTATTTTCGCAGCTAAGAGGGCCGTATACGACGCATTACTTTTGGGAGCGGTGGCTAAATAGGTGACACCATGCGCCATGTTGATTTGTGCTTCGGGTAACCCTATTACCTCCACTGCATGAAAGACGGCCGAAGCCATCAAGAGCGCTTGCGGGTCGGCGTTGCCGATATCTTCGGACGCAAAAATCATCATCCGCCGTGCAATGAACTTGGGATCTTCTCCGCCTTCCAACATTCGCGCTAGCCAATAGAGCGCCCCATCCGGATCGGAATCCCGCATGCTTTTGATAAAGGCCGAAATGAGATTGTAATGTTCTTCTCCATCCCGATCGTATCGTAAGGCCTTCTGCTTCAGGGCTTGTTCCACTTGCGGTTGATCAACGGTGATCGATTTGCCTGGTTTCGCATATTGGCCAACCACGAATTCTAGCCCCGTTAACATCGAACGTGCATCGCCGTTGCCATATCCAATCAACAGATGCTGAGCGTCCGGAGTAAGGGTGACGCGTGAAGATCCGAGCCCTCGTTTGGTATCCGAGAGAGCACGATCCAAGATGTGCCCCAACGCCTCATCGTTTAAGGATTGGAGCACCACCACCATTGACCGCGACAACAGGGGTGGAATCACTTCAAAAGAAGGATTTTGTGTGGTGGCTCCAATCAATGTGATATCTCCCCGTTCGACATAGGGGAGAAAGGCATCTTGTTGCGCCTTATTGAACCGATGGATTTCATCCACGAAGAGGAGTGTGCGTTGCCCTGACACGTTTCGGCGTTGTTGCGCAGTCTTCAGCAGCCCCCGCAACTCTGGAACGCCACTGAGCACCGCTGAAAATGGCACGAATATCGCTTTGGTTTTCTTGGCAATTAAACTCGCTAATGTCGTTTTCCCTGTCCCCGGCGGCCCCCACAGAATGAGTGAGGGCACACGATCATGCTCGATGGCCATGCGCAGCGGCTGATCTTCTGCCAGGACGTCTTCCTGCCCAACAAACTCATCAAAATCCTGTGGCCGCATCCGCTCTGCTAACGGAGCGTGGCGATTATCGGAAGGCTCCGGAACAGGAAAAAGATCTTCTTGGGACTGTGATTCAAATGATTCCATAAAAATTCACTTAACTCCCTAGGCATTTCTGCAGCCGATTCCGTGATTACCTCTATTCCCTCAGTATGCTATAACCACCGGCCATGCACCCGCAAATGAAACCAGTTTATTGCACTTTAGTGGCATCTCTCGAGAAGAATCGATGTGGCAACCGTAGACGAAAAAGGAGAGAACGGTGAAAGTTGTTATCAATGGAGTCACAGTCGGTTATTCCGATCAAGGGAACGGCACGCCTCTCGTCTTTATCCATGCCTTTCCACTTTCCAAAACCATGTGGCAACCTCAGGTCGATGCGCTGAAGGACAGCTATCGAGTGATCACCATCGACCTTGGAGGACATGGAGAATCCGACATCGTGCTATGGAATGATACGTTGGACGATTATGCCAAGGATGTCATCTACCTACTCGATCATCTCGGGATTGCTCAAGCCGTGTTTGTAGGATTGTCGATGGGCGGGTATACCCTCTTTTCGATCTATCGACATTATGCTGGTCGGGTGCACGCGATGGTTTTGGCAGATACGAGAGCTCAAGCGGATAGTGAAGAAGGGAAAGCTGGACGTCGTTCGATGGCTCAAGTGGCTTTTAGCGATGGAGCACCGGCCATTGCCGACCTCATGCTTCCTAAACTTCTGGCCCCTTCAACCATTGAGCATCATTCTGAAATTGTGGAGCAGGTTCGACAGATGATCCTTCAAACAACAACGGCGGGAATTGTCGTCGATTTGGTGGCTATGGCCGCCAGACCTGATTCAACAGACCTTTTATCCAAAATCACCTGCCCGACTTTGGTCATTGTGGGCGAAGATGATGTCGCCACCCCAATCTCAGAGTCTCACTACATGGCCGAGCGGATAGCCGGCTCAACCTTGGTCACCATCCCTGAAGCCGGACATCTCTCGAACTTCGAACAACCCGCCGCATTCAATCACGCACTTCAGAACTTCCTCGCGACACACAGGTTATAAGTCTTGCTAAAAAGCAAGACAGATCAAAAGAACATCTGATACTTGGGTCGATTGGGAATTACAGAAGAGAGAAACCTAACAGGAAGGAAAGCAAAGGGAAATCAAAAGAGGTCGCCCCGAAAGAAAAAAAAAGGATTAGACCGGCGCCTCCTGCGCGACATGCCCTTCCGTGGGAACACTTATGAAAATCTAATAATGTCATATTAAACCTGATTCCGTTCAAAGAATCAAATATCTAGAAATGTGCAGGCACCAACCCCATCCGAACGGAAAAGAGGAAATAGAGGAATATCTAATTCGCGTCGCGTCCACGCTGGCGGATCAGCTTAAGGAATTCATCGCGAGTTTGTTGTTGTTTGCGAAACACACCCAGCATTTCGCTGGTGACCGCCACGGTATTCTGCTTTTCCACGCCCCGCATGCTCATACAAAGATGGCGGGCTTCCATCACGACAGCCACCCCATGCGGCTTGAGCTTCGTATGAAGCGTGTGGGCAATTTGGACCGTCAACCGTTCCTGGACTTGCAACCGACGACTAAAGGCATCCACGATACGGGGAATTTTGCTGAGCCCCACCACATGCTTATTGGGAATATACCCGATGTGACATTTCCCAAAAAACGGCAAAAGATGATGCTCACAGAGGCTAAAAAAATCGATATCGCGCACGATGACCATTTCATCATAATCAATGGGAAATAGTGCCCCATTCAGCAATTCATCGATATCTTGTTGATAGCCTTTCGTGAGAAAGGCCAGGGATTTGGCCACCCGCTTGGGCGTATCGGTCAATCCATGGCGTTGGGGATTTTCACCCAGATTTTCCAGTAGTTGCTTCACAATAATTTCCAGGTTCGCAAGATTGGGCATGCCTACTGGCTCGCTGTTGTCTTGAACGACGGCCCGTGGCTTGGGGGATGAGGGCCGCTTCGGTTTGATCGGCATTAGCTCTCCTTTATCCTGGTTCTGATGGAATCGCTGGACGCTCTGGGCATGCCAATATATTCAAAGAAATTATCTCTGGTTTCAATTACACCAATTTTCTCCAATTGGCCGGAAGGAATCTGATCCACCAGCAGATCCCAAAGCAAACGGGCTAAATTCTCACCAGTTGTCGTGACCTGTGCAAAGGCGGGATCGAAATTGAGATGTTGATGATCAAAACGATCGACAATCTTGTCTTTCACGAGTTGATCCAAGGCGTCCACATCCGTGATCAATCCCGTGCGCGAATCTAATTCCCCGGTCACCGTCACGAGAACCGTATAATTATGCCCATGCCCATTCAGGTTATTACATTTTCCAAAAATCTTTTGATTGAGATCGTCTGACAATTGATCGGTATGCAGGCGATGGGCCGCGCAAAACCTATAGGTCCTGGTGATAGACGATGCGATCGACATAGCAGGTGGTTTCAGCCTAATTTCTCTTTGCGATGCGTGTTCTGAAAATACGACAGTAGTGTGCGCCCTTAACCCTTACCTTTTTGTGGAAAGGCTCCGTTTACGCAGATTTTTCCACCTCTGACTCACCAAATTTTTCTTCGGGGACTTGTACAATCACATCCCCTAACACGCGCGCCTGACAGCCTAACCGATGGTAAGACTCAGTCAGCGCTTCCCGATCGAGCAAATCCTGCTCATCAAAATCGATATCAGAAAGATTCTCTTCGCCTGCAATAACATCCACTCGGCAGGTCGTGCAGGAGGCGTTGCCGCCACAATCATGATTTAATGGGAATCCGAGTTTCTCCGCAACTTCTAAGAGGGAAAGGCCTTCAGAAACTTCGCCAGACTTACCTTCGGGATGAAGAAATGTAACGCGGGGCATACCGTCTTCTCCTCACTCAGCCCCCACCGGAGCAGACTTGAACGGACATCGCCCCAGGTGAATATGTTCTTCGAATTCTTGGCGAAACAGGCGTAAACTATTTTGGACCAATACTGCAGCTCCCGTGACCAGGGTACAAAATCCGGTGCCTTTGACAAATCCACAAATTTGCAAAAGTTTGGCCAGATCGCTCTCCTCGCCTGGTCCATCTTCGATTTTTCTGATCAGAAGAGCTAATTCTTGGGTGCCAATCCGGCAAGGTGGACATTGCCCGCAACTTTCCCGTTCAAAAAATCCTGAAAACTTGAGCGTTTGCTCCACCATACACGTCGCATCATCGACAACAATCACGCCGGCAGACCCCAATCCAGTGCCGGCTTTCTTGAGCGAATCAAAATCCATGGGTAAATCCAATTGATCCGCTCCTACCATGGAAAAGGACGGCCCACCGGGGAAGACGGCTTTGACACCATGTCCGTTCGGCACGCCTTGCCCACACACCTCAATCAAATGTCGGATGGACGTCCCCAGGGGCAGTTCATACACACCTGGGCGATTCACGGCTCCACTGAGCGAAAATAACATCGTCCCCGGAGTGGTACTGGTACCCACTTCGCGAAACCATTCTGGGCCGTTCCGTAAGAGTTGAGGAATATTCGACAAGGTTTCGACATTATTCACTAATGTGGGCTTGCCATGCAGTCCAAACTCCGTGGGATAAAACGGTGGCTTTTGTTTGGGTTGCGCTGGACGACCCTGCATCGATTCCAACATGGCGGTTTCTTCACCTGCCACGTAACTGCCATATCCATCAAAAATTTCAATATCCAGATTAAGGCCTGTTCTGAGAAAGTTTTTTCCCAGTAAGCCCTGAGCTGTGGCTTGTTCTTTAGCCCGCTCAAAAATGGCTCGTTCTTCCGAGAACTCATGATTTAAATAGATATAGGCCGCCTTCGCTCCAACGGTATACGCCGCAATCAAGCATCCTTCCAGGAGTTGGTGAGGATGGTGCCGAAGCAAATACCGATCTTTGAACGTACCAGGT
The DNA here is from genome assembly GCA_029864405.1 of Nitrospirota bacterium. Taxonomy (GTDB): domain Bacteria; phylum Nitrospirota; class Nitrospiria; order Nitrospirales; family UBA8639; genus Nitrospira_E. Next base: position 11,201 of record JAOTTP010000050.1, on the reverse strand, counting down.
TCATGTTCTCCGGCATTACAGACAAAGTATCGCTCTTTGACGCGATGGTTGACCACCTTGTCCCATTTCAGTCCGGTAGGAAATCCGGCCCCTCCCCGTCCACGAAGATGTGCCTCTTTCAGTTGGGTGATAATGATATGTGGATCATTCTTGGTCACACACTGAACCCACGCCTCATATCCCCCTTGTTGTCGGTAGGGTTCAATCTCCCATGGTTCACCATCTACCTCCCGCAACACCCGAGGTGCAAATGCCTTACCCACCTAAGCCCCCTTGATCAATTATTTGAACCCACATGTGTTTATCCATTTTCTTCAACGTGTGTTTCACGATATTTCTTACAAATCCCTTCTTCGGAAAACCTGATTTCCTCTCAGATTTCCAAGGAAAATCGGGCATCACGGCAGGTCAAAATCACGGGAACGACTCACTATACGAACGGGTCTCCAAAGTCGTCAAGGTGATAGGACCAACAGAACGCAGATCCATTTGGTAAGGGAAAAAGATGGGCAAGTTCGTCATGTCATCGCAAAGCTTCAGGGGGTCTTCTTCATCATTTGATCAACGTGTCCGCACAATTCCCGAACAGACTTGGCTGAGGCCTCCAGAGCAGCGTGTTCCTGTGGAGTGAGGGCATATTCAATAATCTCTTCAGCCCCGCCTGCCCCTAATTTCACCGGAACACCCAAAAAGAGATCATGAAAACCATATTCCCCTGCGCACAGAGCCGCACAAGGAAGGATTTTCTTTTGATCTTTCGAGATAGCCTCGACCATTTCCACGACCGAGGCAGCTGGAGCATAAAAGGCACTCCCTGTCTTGAGCAGATTGACGATTTCGATTCCTCCCTCGCGAGTCCGCTTGATCAAGGCCTCTAATGCCTCCGGCGACAACCATTCGCTCACTGGTCGCCCTGCCACCGTGGTATAGCGATTCAAGGGCACCATCGAATCGCCATGCCCCCCCAAGACCATCGCGTGAATATTTTCAACAGAGACCTGCAACGCTTCCGCAATAAAGGACCGGAATCGTGCTGAATCCAACACGCCCGCCATCCCAAGGACCCGGTTACGGGGAAATCCACTCACCCGATGCGCAACGTGGGTCATGACGTCGAGAGGGTTGGAGACAATAATGAGAATGGCATCGGGAGAACGTTTGGCCGTCTCACGAACCACGGCTGACACAATGTTGGTATTGGTTTCCAATAATTCATCCCGGCTCATTCCCGGTCGGCGAGGCACGCCTGACGTGATCACCACCACGTCAGAATCTTTGGTCGCCTCATAGTGATTCGCTCCCGTGACGGCAGAATCGTAGGCACAGATCGGGCCCGCTTCAACCAAATCCAGGGCTTTGCCTTGCGGCAGACCTTCGACGATATCAACCAGCACAATGTCGTACCAGTTTTTTTCTGCCAACCGTTGCGCGATGGAACCACCAACATTTCCTGCCCCCACCACGGTTACTTTGATTCGGCTCATGAGACCACCCATCCCTTTGAAAGGGTCGCCGGCCATGCGTGTTTAATCATCATCATGGCTCGCCCACCCTGCAACTTTAAAATTTATCGTACAGACAAAATTATCCCCATCGTAAAAATTCACTTTAATTTTTTTCTTTCCGTATTCCCGACTCAAAAACTCTTCCGGACGGTCAATAAACTCCTGGTAGGTACCCGCTTCATAGCCTCCCAATTCCACGAACGAGACAATCATACCGGCCTTGACCTCCTGCAGCATTTTAGCCGTACAACGAGGAAAGATTTCCCAAAATTTTTCACGGATATCATCCTGGGTTGGCTCGAACCGTTCTCCGTCCGCCTGCCGATCTTTCCGATCAAACTTGGCCTGCCGTCGGACATAGGGATATTGGTGCCCGGTGAATAACTTATACAGCCATGGTGGCATATCAGGGCGTGAGGTCGAACTGGTCATATATCTCCCCTGTCAGGTTATCTGGCCGTAAGCCGTTGATAAATTTTCGGCAACTTCATCGGAAGTGATTCGACTTCATCGACGACCACATACCCGATCTCCCCATACATCCGTTTCACATAATCGGTCGGCGCTTGATCAATGGTGATGCAGAACGGATGGACGCCTTGAAGACGGGCTTCACGAAGAGCCATTTTCGTGTCTTCCAAGGAGTATTCATCAGCATAATCATCATCCAACGGCTTGCCATCACTGATCAGAATGAGTAGCCGGACCTTCGCGGCTTGCTGGATCAAGCGATGCGTCGCATGTCGTATCGCCGCGCCATCACGGTTTTGCTGTCGAGGTTTAACTCCGCTGATTTTCAAACCCACTCTCCCGCCGGATCGTTGATCAAAATCCTTGATAATTTGGATGTCGACTGATTGGCGTGTTTGCCCGGAAAATCCGTATATGGCGTATTGGTCGCCAATGGCAGCCAGCGCTTCCGAGAGCAACAGCAAGCCTTCTTTTTCAATGTCGATCACAGGACGGGCTCGAGCGCCAATCTGACGTCCGGTCGATCCGCTCATATCCACAAGAAAGGCCACAGCCACCTGTCGATCGCGTTTTTGCCTGGTGGCATACACCTGATCGGAGGGATCGTTTCCTTGCCGCCGATCGACCATCCAGCTCACCAACGCATCCAAATCAATGTCCTCTCCATGGGATTGACGTCCCATTCGACGAAAGGCTTCCGGGCGTATCGTTTCAAAATAGCGGCGCATGAGCCGCACCATCGGGCCATACGTTCGAAACGTCTCATCCACAAAATCCGAGGACCCTTCGCGGGCAGGGTGTTCGATCACCCGACACCATTGTGGTCGATAATCACGTATCGTCCCATCCCATTCTTCATAGAGATACTCTCCCTGACGAAGACGAGTTCCCTGCTGACCATCTACCGGATGGAGATTGGGCTGAAACCATTGCTGCATGGGCGACTCACCAAAGGTTGGTTTCTTAGGATCTTGCGAAGAATCGGGTTGAGACGGAGGTCGCCGTTCAACGTGACTGGGAGAATTTCCTCCAGCCATTTTTCCTACCTGGCCACCTTGATCGCGTTGCTCTCCTGTCTGCCCTTGCGACGCCTCCTCCTCCCCTCCTTTGACGTGGTCTGGATTGAGAATGCCCCGGTATCCCCAGTTGGTCAAAGGCTGATAGGCCTCTTCTAAATGTTCAGCTGCTTCGGGATTTCCACCTGAATCAGATACTCCAGAGGTATTGGAAAAGGGCTCGAGCGGTTCATTGTCCTTCTCCAGAGTCCCAATCCGACGCTCTAGTTCCTGATACAGCCGGTCGGCAAGTTCCATCGCATCGTCGACGGTCGCGGTAGGCTGTAAAATAGTTTGGGCGATTTCCCATATTTCATCGATGACTTCTTGAAGTCCCGGACGCGTGAAGTCGTCTTTGGTGAACCCTGCAAACAACAACAACAAGGCATCCAGCACGATCTCCCGCGCGGTCATGCCATGGGAAAACGTGCGAGTCTCCAAGGATTCCTTTGTCAAAGACCTCAAATCCTCTTGTAATCCTGGATATTCACGACGCAGCAAAAAATCAATACGGGCATCTTCAACAATTTCCCACAAATCCCGGATAATCCCGGGTTGCGGGTAGCGTTGAAAGAGATTCCCCAATGTGTGAACGCTTCCATTGGAGTCGTGAGCTTCATTGTGATATCGGGCAAGCACCTTTGTGGCCACGCGTTGTAGCGCTTGATGAGAAAGCGCATAGGTACCAAATTCTAAATGGCCGACTTCATGAGCAACCATGACCGTATACCATCGTCGATTACCTTCCCGGGTCTCCGATCGTCGCATGACCAGGGGAAGATACACCGTTTTTCCATCCGCGCTGACTTGCGCTTTCCCTGAGAGTTGCCCCGTCGGGGCTTGACCAGTAGCGGCCGAACCTCCATCAATTTCGGGGAGTCCCTCTAAGGCCACATCCTCACCGCACAGCGCCCTCGCAAACATTTTCAAAGACCGGGCGACTTGACGAAGCGGCACCCCGCTCATCGCCTGTTCCACAGCCGAACAGGCCTGACGCGTTTCCAGTCCGAAGAAGGCCCTTCCAGCCTCAACGCTATATTCCAGCGCCTCCATTCCCTGGCCAAACCACGCATCAAAGACGCTGGAATCTTCTTCTTTCCCAGCCAACGCCACGACCTCGGAAACCTGACTGAAATAGGCGAGAGTGGCAACGGGATCTCGATCCGCCACAAGAAGCCCAAATTTCAAAATTTTGATTTTTGAGTCGACCGTCGGGATCTTTGCCAGAATTCCTGGGGCCTTGGCTAAAAAAGACACCGCCTGTTCAGGGGAATGATCCGCCAGATTAGAACCCAGATCTATGACCCCATGTTTGACGTTCGCTTCATGAATATCAAGGAATAAACTCGGGCTGGCCCGGAAAAATTCCAACGTTCCAATGTAATCAGGCTTTCCAAAACTGTTGTGAACCATGAGTTTCATGCCAAACCCGATCCAGGCCTTCGCCGATTCCAACGGAATGGCGTGAGCGATAAAAGGACACTCACGGAAAAATTCATTTCCTAACACATAATTCCACTCAGCCAGTTCCATCCCCAGTCGAGCCCATTCTTGAATATCAGGAAGGGAAACCTCTCCACACAATTGGGGAAGCACCTTCAACCATTCGTATGCACATTGAGGAGCAGACTCCAATGACCCATCTGCCAATTCCAAGATGTGGGCCAGCAATTCGGCCCTTTTCGGCTCCTTGTCCAACAATCCGAGAATCATGGGGCTTTCTTTGAAATATCGCAGACCAAGAGCGCCGGAGGCTTGTGCAAACGTAATCCCTAAATCCAGCCACGGGATGACACTGGCTAAGCATCCTCTTCGATTCACTTCACCAAGCGCCCAGACGGCTTCACCCTGAATCTTGGACGAAATCTCTTTTAATTCAATGAGTAACTCGAGAACAGAGACTCGGAGATGTGGGTCACTGAGTTGTTCATCGAGACCTCGAGCCGTGGCCGCATCAAGTCGGTCCACGAACAGCTCCTGAAGTTCATCTTTGGGGGTAAAGGAAGACATGCAATTGATAACCGAGGGATTGGAATGGTTACAACAAGGAATCTAGCCCTGTGCGATCCCATCCAGCTTTGTGACTAGAACTCTGGCTCGGCATTATAAAAGTGACTTGAGGGGTTGTAAACTCATCCGGCCATCCACCAGATTCTCCTCTTTAATACTCGCATCACACACATACGTCTCTCTGTCTCTCCTGGGAGTCTCCTTGTCTTATGAATGTCCCGGATTCTTCAAGAAGGGCTTTTCGTCAGGGCTGCTCCTATATCGGCTAGGGTCTTTCCGGCAATGAAGACTCGCTTCTGCCTTGAACTGACTCCCGATATCAGCTGCACATATTGCTGGGGAACCCCAACCTGTCTTGCTAAATAACGACATAATTCTGCATTGGCCTGACCATCCACCGGAGGAGACGTGATGCGAATCTTCAAGGCTTCCCCATGAAGCCCAACGATTTCAGTTTTTGACGCTTGTGGCTGAATATAAATACGGATTTCTATTCCTTCCGATCGTTCTATAACACACCTGGCGAGTTCCATTTTACACATCCTATAGCCGATACAGAACATTCAGCATTTACTTGACAAAGAAAAGAACCTGAACGATAGAAATACACGAAAAACAATTTCACATAACTAACAATAAAACCTTTACTTTCAAGTCCTTACATCATACAAAACGATCTTGACATGAGACCAGATGGTGGGTAAAATATTTTCAGATTGATAACGGTTATCATTTTCGAAAGAGTAACCATTCAATAACGGATTTTCTGTATGTACATCTGCATTTGCAAAGGTATCAAAGAATCCGATGTCCGTGAATTAGGACAGGCGGGTATCACCTGTCCAAAAAAGCTTGCAGAATCCCTCGGACTCGATGATAAGAAAAACTGCTGTGGCCGTTGCATCAAAAACATTTCAAAATTCGTCGCACTCGCTGAAGAAGAAGCATCCTGCCAACACTCCCCCATGATGAGCTAAGGGTTCCCGGCCTTACCAAACTTACACCCCGAATCACAGCAATTCCTCTTCAGATATCTCCCCTGACCTCTCCGCCATAAAGCCATTGTCCTAAAGCCTCTAGGAGCCTGTCGGGCTTAGGGAATCGAGAGCGATAAAGCGGCTGAGCGAGGTCAGATTTTGACGATTTCGCTGGCCCATAGTGGGACTATGGTCCAAGAAATCGGCGAAATATGGACCGCTTAGACACTTTTGCAGCCGATTCGTCCTAAGTCCGACAGGCTCCTAGTCGAGCCAATCTTTCCATGGTCAAGGTTATCCAGCTAACGCCTGCCGCATCCCAGAAGGAAGGAAAAGACTCTTTTTGTTTCATTTGGGAATAGAAGAGAAGGTCAATACACCAGGCGAAATCATATTGGCATCCAATTCTCAGAATCGCATATCGAGAGTACCGACGCCCTGCCATCGCAACCAGACGCTTACCACGACCAAGATCAGCATCACACTCATGACCGCATAATCTGGGGTCATTAATTTCCCGGTTGAGTAAAAATGCCGTGTAGCTGAAGGATGAAACCCTTTGGACTCTAGCGACATCGCCAGAAGATTCGTTTGCCGAAGGGCATGCCCGATCAGGGGGACCACCAAAGGCACATATTTACGGATGCGTTGCAGAATTCCGCCGGTCGACACATCTAATCCGCGTGAGCGCTGCGCCTGAACCACGCCCACGCCTGCCCCCAACAACATCCCCACCCATCGAAACGCGAGGGAGAAGACGAACCCTGCCCGGGAAGGAAGTCCTAATTGCTGAAAGGCCTGCGCGAGTTCTTCAATCGTCGTTGTCGAGAGCAACCAAATTCCACCCCAGAGCATAATCAACAACCGCAGCCCCATGCCCATGCCTACCCTGACGCCTTCCCAAGTAACTCCAAAACTATGCAATAGGGGAAAAGGTGTCACCCCTTGGACAAAAAAGGGCCAGAGAGCCACACTATAGGCAAACAGGAGAACCGTCAGCATCCACATTTTCCTAACATTGGCCCCCGCGCGAGACATGGCTAACCCACTCATCACACATCCAAATACTCCCAGCAAGTAGAATGGATCCGAAAAACACAGGGCTAACCCAAACACCCCAAGCACGGTCAGAACTTTGGTGCGTCCATCTAACTGATGCACCCACGTCTTCCTGGAAAGATACAATGAGACATTCATCGTCATTTACCGAACCAGAAGAGACTCGAGACCACCAAACATCTTTCCCGCTAATAAACATTCATCTACAAAAATTTTCATGGAGGACCCGGCATCAATGAGGCCTTCACTTCTTCCACCGTTAACAAGGTGTGCCCCCACCGTTGGCTAAAGCGGGAAATGGCCGGGATCTCTAATGATGCCGCTCGGATTAACGCAGCATCGGCAAAAATTTCTCGCGGCGTCCCTTCAGCAATCATCCTCCCGCTATGCATTAACAGACAGCGTCGGGCATAGGCGGCAACAAGCCTCATGGAGTGTGTGATCATCACAATCGTATGCCCCTGTTGGTTCAGTTGGCGAATCATCGCCATCATCCGGTCCGTTTCATCGGGATCAAGCCCTGTCGTCGGCTCATCAACAATCAACACAGCCGGTCTGGTCGCCAATACTGACGCCACCGCAATCCGTTGTCGCTCGCCTTTTCGCAAAGAAAACGGATCTAAGTCCCGACTTCCCTCAAAGGGCAATCCCACAGCAGCTAGCGATTCTTGCACCCGGACGGCAATCTCATCCTTAGAGCACCCCATATTCTTCGCGCTAAAGGCCACCTCTTCCCAGACGGTATCGGCAAAAATTTGATGGTCAGGGTTCTGGAAGACTAATCCGACTCGCTTGGCTAATTCATTCATTGATGTGGTGCGGGTATCCATGCCGTCCACAACAATCCTGCCGTGTGTCGGCGTCAAGAGGCCATTGAGCAATCGTGCCAACGTACTTTTCCCTGATCCATTTTGACCCAGCAACGCCAGAAAGTCTCCAGGCTGAATGGTAAACGACACCTCATCCAGGACCACCTGATCTTCATACTGAAAAGACACCCCTTCAACATGAATCAAGGGCAAAGCCATTGTCGGTGATCTCTCGGGGATATTTCCCAACCGGAGCGTGTCATCAAGGACCGCCGATGGAGGATACAGACGAAGATTCAACGCCTCAGCCTGGGTCCAAGCTTCCTCAACAGAAATAGGCAAGGGCTCCACGCCCCATTCCTCAAAACATTCCGTCAGTGCGAGGGGTCGAAGGCCACAATCTCGCATCAACTGAGGATGTCGCAACAGGGCCTCAGGCTTCCCCTCCCAGGCGATTTCCCCCTGATCAAGAACCAGGACTCGGTCAGCTTGAGCGAGATAGCCATCATCATGCTCCGTCATGAGCACCGCGATCCCCTCTTTTTGAAGATTCCGTAAGACCTCACGTAATTGTGCTCGGCCTGCCGGATCAAGATCTGAACCGGGTTCATCCAGGACCAACAGCGCCGGTTCCTGTACGAGCACGGAAGCCATCACCAGACGTTGTCGCTGGCCACCGGACATCGTCATGGGATCACGGTGGGCACAATCGGCCAACCCAATTTGACTGAGAGCATGAACGACCCGCCGTCGCACCTCGTCCGAAGAAAGCGGAGGGTCACGATATTCCAATGGATGGAGCAATTCTCCCTCCACCGTCGTCGCCACGAGTTGTGTATCGAAATCTTGAAACACGAGGCCGACTCGCCCAGCCTGTCTCCACACAGGATCATCCACGGTGCTTTTCCCCTCAACTCGCAACATGCCGGAAAACGTTCCAGGGATCATGTGGGGAATCAGACCATTACAGGCATAGCATATCGTCGATTTCCCACTTCCACTCCTGCCTAACAGGACAACGAGTTCCCCAGAAGCCAGGGAAAATGAAACATTCCGGAGGACTGGCTGTGAACCGGCAGCATATTGGAAGGAAAGCCCATGGCAGTCCACAATGGCGCGGCTGAGATAGTCATTCGTCACCTCGCTCACCATCGACTCGTGTGACTGCAGAGGTCTGGAAGGATGAACATTAGAAGAATCTGATTCTCGAATATCCTCATATCGTAACCGCCACCGTTGGACCCTGGGATAGAGAAAGCCCAATAAAGGGGGACCGAGCAACATGCCCATCACGACATTGTTAAAAAAGATTGCTGGAGCCAGAATGACAAAGGGCAACAAACCCAACCACTCCACTCCCCACGCAATCACTCCCGCACAGGCGGCCGACGCGATCACACACACCACGCCATACTCCATCATCTGACGCCAAGATTTGCCCAAAGGCGGCTGCCCGGATGAGAGCCACCCCATATGCCCCCACAACACATAGGGGAGATACCCAAAGAAAAAGTTGCCGAAAAATCCCAAGACACTCGCCGGCCCCAACGTTCCAAAACAATCGCCGATAATATTGCCAATCCCGGCGCCCCAGGCCGCAGCGGGACCAAACAAGAGCGATGCGACTATGGGTATCGCATTGGCTGGCCGCAATTCCACAAAACCAGGGACAATCGGAATGCCGGCTTTAAAGGGAATGAGAATAGCCGCATAAATCGCGGCAATCTGAGCCGTTAGAACAATCTGTCTGGTATCTCGCCAAACAGCGATCAGGTCGGCCCACCATCGGCGTGAATCACGATCGGCTTGAGGAAGAGGCATGAAGTTATGGAAGGTTAATGAGAAAAGAGGCTACTCGCGAACACTATACGATCATCTGTTTCCGCATGAAGCGGACCTTCGGCTAACGCCTTCAGCAAGAGATCCCGCAAGGGGGTTTGATGGTCGATTCGATGTATGGCGTGGGTCAATATGTCATACCCATCCCCACCGTCCGCCACAAACGCATCCGTCGCCACGGTATACGTTTTTGTAACATCCAGCGACGCACCTCCAACCATGATGCTCCTCACACGAGACCCAACCGGGGCCTTTCCATTATAGGTCACCTGGAGACCGGACATCTGGAAAAATCGACCGGCATGATTCGGCCATTGGCTCACACTGTGCTCTAAGGCCTGACGAAGCATCGCCCCCGTGACGTGCAAGGTGACAAGAGAAGACTCAAAGGGCAGGACTGAGAGCACATCGCCCAGCGTCACCGGACCGGGTTCCAGACTTCGGCGAATCTGCCCTGCGTTAATCAACGCGATATCTGTGCCCAAGGTTGTTTGCATACGATCGGCCAACAGGTTTCCCAAATTAGCCTCTTGGGTTCGGACAACCGGCCGATCGCCTTGAAGCCGCACCGACGCCTGCCCTAATACCTGAGTGGCATGCCGGGCAAACCGCTGTCGATACTCATCCAGGAGTTGTTGAACATTCGGCTCTACTGGAACAGACGCCGTAACCGGAATATTGCGGGACTGCGCGTGCAGCACGGATCCGTCTTCAATCGCCAGATCTAATCGTCCAACTGTTCGTCCTTGACGGTGCGTCTTTACATACACCCTTCCAGGACGAGTCATGGATTTAACCGGCTCCCTCAATCCAGGAGCATACAGTCCGTCGAACCCTTTGGTATGTCCGCCGATAATCACATCCACTCCATCAATGGTCTCCAGAATGTTCAAATCTTCATCGGTATCTTGATGCGTGAGTGCAATGACCAGATCAACATGGTCTTCTGTTCGTAACCTCAAGGCTTCTGCTTGAAGAGAGGCAATCGGATCCACCAGGGATAACTCGCTTGCGACATCCCGGTTGAAGGTGTCAGGGAAATTACTTTTCCCCACAATGCCCAATACCCCAACGCTCACATTCCCCAGACGAGTGACCACGGAGCGCCGGCAAGGCAGGGGAGATCGCTCCGATTGCAGGTTCGTGCACAACATTGGAAAATCGGCAAGATCGACCAATGTACGGAGATGGTCCAACCCATAATCAAAATCATGGTTTCCGGCCACCATGGCATCGTAGCGAATCAGATTCATGGCACGAATATCCGGTTCACCGCGAAACCAGGAGGACAGGGCCGTCCCTATTAAGATATCTCCGGAATCCACCATCAAGACCGGCGCGCCTTCTCGCCGAATCTCTTCCACAATTGATGCCCGCCTGGCCAATCCTCCAACCCTGCTATCCTCCGCTTGCTCCAGCGGAAGTGCGACTCCATGATGTTCACTCGAATGCAAAATCACCAGGGTGTCAGTGGCA
>JAOTTP010000171.1 GCA_029864405.1 Nitrospirota bacterium | reverse complement strand
CCCGCCATTGACTTGAAGGACGGCCACTGCGTGCGCCTAAAACAGGGCGACATGAAGACGGCGACCGTGTTTTCCGACGACCCGGTCGCGATGGCGCAGCACTGGGCGGCGCAGGGCGCGCGGCGTCTGCACGTGGTCGATCTGAACGGCGCCGCGGCAGGCCGGCCGAAGAACGAAAAGTCGATTCGCGACATCGTGAAGACGGTCGGCGACGATTTGCCGGTGCAGCTCGGCGGCGGGATCCGCGACCTAGACACCATCGAGACCTATCTAGACGCGGGCGTCACCTATATCGTGATCGGTACGGCCGCGGTGAAGAACCCCGGATTCCTGTCCGATGCCTGCTACGCCTTCCCGGGCCACATCGTCGCCGGGCTCGACGCGCGCGACGGCAAGGTCGCGGTCGAAGGCTGGTCGAAGCTCACCGGGCACGACGTCATCGACCTCGCGAAGAAATTCGAGGACTACGGCGTCGAGGCACTCATTTACACCGACATCGGGCGCGACGGCATGCTGAGCGGTGTGAACATCGAAGCCACGCTCAAGCTCGCGGAGGCGATCAAGATTCCGGTCATCGCGAGCGGCGGCTTGAACAGCTTGAAGGACGTGCAGGCCGTGTGTACGAAGCTCGGCCCCGAGGGCGTCATCGGCGCGATCGCCGGGGTCGCGCTCTATGAGGGCAAGCTCGACCTGAAGCAGGCGCAGGCGGCCGCGGACAAGGCCGCCAAAAAAGCCTGACCATGGGACTGGCGAAGCGCGTCATCCCCTGCCTAGACGTCACCGCAGGCCGGGTGGTGAAGGGCGTCAACTTCGTCGGCTTGCGCGACGCCGGCGACCCGGTCGAAATCGCGTCGCGCTACGACCGCGAGGGAGCGGACGAGCTCACCTTTCTCGACATCACCGCGAGTTCGGATGCGCGCGACATCATCCTGCACGTGATCGAATCGGTGGCCGAGCGCGTGTTCATCCCGCTCACCGTCGGCGGCGGTGTGCGTCAGGTCGAGGACGTGCGCTGCCTGCTGAACGCCGGCGCCGACAAGGTGTCGATCAATACCGCGGCGGTGCAGAACCCCGCGCTGGTCTCGGAGGCGGCGGGCAAGGTCGGCAGCCAGTGCATCGTGGTCGCGATCGACGCCAAGCGGCGCA
>JAOTTP010000008.1 GCA_029864405.1 Nitrospirota bacterium | reverse complement strand
CAAATGCCCCGCTGGTTTCCAACATCACTTGCAATCCGGCCTCGCACAACTGTGTTAACAATACCAGAGAGCCGGGTTGATGCAATGGTTCCCCGCCAGTCACCTCGACGAGCGGGCAACCATATGATTGCACCTGCGCCAAAATCGCCTCCATCGGCATCGTGGTGCCACCATAAAACGCATACTCCGTGTCGCACCAAGTGCAGCGGAGCGGACATCCCGTTAACCGGACAAACACGCACGGTTGCCCCACACGGGTTGATTCCCCTTGAAGGCTATGAAAGATTTCGGTGATGTGTAAAAAAGGCAGTGTGGTCATAAGAACTCCCAGAACCATGCACGCATCATGATGATATTGTACTGAAAGTGTGTGGTGATGGGGAGGGGACAAGAGAAAGATTGCTTAGGAGGCTGCCCGGGATGAGTGATCGTTACGAGGTTGTGTCGGGTAGAGTCGGATTTTTCAAATCTTTAAGGCGAATAGTGGGTCAATTGGAATGAAAATGATCGGAGAGGCCAACCAATCTGGCGCCAGCGTAGAAGGTCAATCTCGTCTCGGATAGCTTCTTAAGCCCATTGTGTAATTGGCCATCCCCGCTGGCGGGCAATACGGGCCATGCCGCGAATGGGATTCACCACAAAGGGATGGCCAACCAGTTGGAGTGCGTGGAAATCGCCAGGGCTATCGCCATAGGCATAACTACGGCTCAAGTCCAAATTGAAACGGGCGGCTAGGCGCTCCACATGCCGGCCTTTTCCCTCACCATAAGGCAGCGGGGCAAACACCTTCCCCGTATACAGTCCTTCCTGGGATTCCGGTCTAGCGCCAAATACCAATGAGACTCCAAGCGCCGCGGCTAGTGGCCTCACCAAGAATTCAGGTGATCCGCTGACAAATGCCACGACATGTCCCGCATCCTGATGACGGGATAAACGGTTCAAAGCTCTGGCTGCGACCCGTGGAACCACAAATAACTCCACGTACTCGCTCGCCAACTGCTCAATGAGGGAGACATCATGCCCCATCAGATACAGCTTCCTCCGTCGCAAAGGGCTGAACGAAATGGGTGGCATCTGCCGAATGGCATACTCCAGGCTGTGCAACAATTCCGGCCAACCCACGACGCCGTCTTGCCAGAGATACCGGAAAAATCCGATTTCAATCGATGCACCGGGAATCAACGTGTTGTCCACATCGAAAAAGGCACCGATCCAGTGCTGGGAATGAGTCAGGGGTGCAGGCGAAGAGGTCGACCGGGTCATGGTGAGCAACAAGTAAAAAGGTCAAATGATCAACGAATGGTCGCGATTCTACTCCGCGCTTCACTCGTTGACAAGGACGTCAAGAGGTTTCATAATCTGCGTACTTCGTGCCGAAGTGGTGGAATGGCAGACACGCACGTTTGAGGGGCGTGTGGGGAAACCCATGCGGGTTCAAGTCCCGCCTTCGGCACCAATATCCCACCGAACTGCATATGCTTCTCGTACTTCAAAACTCTACTCACTCTCAAATGGGGTAAAAGCGGGGCTTGGACCGGGGGTTTTGAAGGGGGTATTCCCCCTTCATGGGGTGACCGGAGCGAAGCGAAGGCACGAGGGGGCTGGCCCCCTTGTGGGAGCAGGAGCCAGGCTTCCGCTCCTGCGACTTCATGTCCCGCCTTTTGGCACCAATCCTTTCCTCCCTTATTATTCGACTTTGCCCAGACAGCACACGGTTGCTCCAATTCTGGGGTTAAGAACTCTGCTTTAACGAACATTGGCTTCCGGTCTCACTTCTTTTTCTTTACGAATATTCCCATGGTCCCATGGAAAGGAAAGAAGAATGCTGAAAAGTCTCGTCAGTGGTACTCTCGGCCCTTGCCTTTATTTATGGACTTCTTTGTACGCTCTGCCCGTCCAACAATTGTTGGCACTTTCGGGATGTACCAGGCAATCGCAGTCTTGCTTGACGTGCGTTTTTGAGCCATCCTTTATGTTTAGCTGGCGGGTCGTGATTACTCCTATGCTCATGAAAAGGCAAAATAGTCGACATATTCAATTGCCCCTGAAGGCCATTTCATGAAACGCGGGTGGTATGTACGGCGAGTGTTTCCCAGGTTGGTCCATTGGAGTATGGGGCAAGCGGGCTTTATCCCCTTGCGGCATTCGTTGGTCGCAAAGGCGTCAGGGTTGGTTTTGGAGATCGGGTTTGGGACCGGAGCAAATTTTAAATTCTATCCTTCTCAGATCCATTTTTTAACAGCTATTGATCCCAATCCCGGGATGGTCCCTTTGGCCCGCTCGCTTCAGGCGGAGGGAGTGATTCCCGTTCATCTTGCCTTGGCCTTGGCCGAAGCGCTCCCCTTTTCCTCTGCCTCATTCGATACCGTTGTGAGCACCATGACCTTATGCAGTGTTCCTCTGCTTTCCGAGGCTCTGCAAGAATTGCTTCGGGTCGTGAGGCATGGAGGACGGTTGTTGTTTTTGGAGCATGGGCAAAGTCCCGATCGTTCGGTTCGCCGGTGGCAGGATGGTCTCACGCCAGTGTGGAAACACCTTGGCGATGGTTGTCATTTAAACCGTCCAATGGTTCAGATGATTCAGGAGCAGGGTTGGACGGTCACCGCACTCGAAAATTTTTATCTTCCTGGCGTTCCGAAGCCTTTCGCATATTTTTCTCAGGGGATGGCGGTGAAGGCCTGATCGTCTGTGTGCGCCCTTCCATTTTCCTTGATTTCTTAATACATTGAAGTTGGTGCTCATGAGGGTTTCGTCTGTCTTCTTGGACTCTGGTTGCTGAGAGGTTTCTGATGTTAAATCGACGGGTACCTGCCTGCTGGACGGTTTGTACGGCCATTTTGGGACTTTTCCTCTTGCCGGAGGTCCTTGGTGTTTCCCACTCCTTTGCAGAGGGGACTGATGTCTTCCATCAGGATTCGTCTCCCGCTCAGGATTCTGCCGAAGCCCATTTGCGCTTGGGCATTGATTTTTTTCTCATGAATGAGCTGGATGTGGCTATTGATGAGTTTCGGGAGGCGGCTCATCAGCGGC
Organism: Nitrospirota bacterium; assembly: GCA_029864405.1. Lineage (GTDB taxonomy): Bacteria > Nitrospirota > Nitrospiria > Nitrospirales > UBA8639 > Nitrospira_E. The sequence continues at coordinate 65,180 of JAOTTP010000008.1, read as the reverse complement.
CCGGCTATGCCGATGCCTATCATAATCTTGGGGTGGCTCAGGCAAAAACGGGGGATTTAACCGGGGCGCTTGCGGCCTGGTCACAAGCGGAACGCTTGGATATTCAGACGGTGTCGTTGCGGTATCACCTGTCAGCCCTGGTTTCCTATAACTATGGCATCTCCCTGGTGCGTGATGGCCGGCTTGCGCAGGCCATGGCGCAATGGCGGGCGGCGCTTCGCATTCAGCCTGATTTTTCGGAAGCCCATTATGCGCTGGGATTGGGGTATTTGGCGGCAGGTGATCCTGTGCCGGCTGTGGCCCATTTTCAAGAGACGCTTCACGAAGCTTCCCATTGGGCGCATGCCTATGAAGCATTGGGATTGGCCTATTATGCATCACATGAATATGTCCTGGCCGAGCAGGCCTGGCGACAGGCCCTGGCTTTGGAACCCGATCTCTCCACGGTCCATGCCAATTTGGGATTGCTCCAGTTGCAAGAGGGGAATTATCAGGAGGCGATCAGGCATTCTCGGAACGCGTTGACACTTCAACCGGACCTTGTGGCAGCTCACTACAATGTCGGCGTGGCGTTGTTTGCGAAGGGAGACGAGTCAGCCAGTGTTCCATCGCTAGAAATGGCGCTTTCTCTTGATCCCCGATTAACTTCAGCCAGGTTGCTGCTTGGTGTCGTGTGGAGTCGGATGGGGAATTGGGCGCAGGCCGCATCTCTCTGGGGCGAGGCCTTACGGCAGGATCCCTCGGGCAAAGACGGGGTGTGGCTTCATCACAATTTGGGAGTCGCCCTGGCTGCAATGGGACTTGTCGACGAAGCGGTGGCAGAATTTGGTGTGGTGGCTAGTCAACGTCCTGAATGGGCTCCAGGATGGTCTCAGTTGGGTTCGGCGCTTATGGCGACGCGACAATGGGAGAAGGCGGTGGATGCCTTGGAAACCGCTGCTCGGTTGCAACCGGCATGGGCACATCTCCACTTTGCCATTGGAAAAGCCTATGCTGAATCAGGGAAGTTGTCTCAGGCTGTTGCGGCCTTTCAACGTGCCGTTGAGTTAGAGCCTCGTTTTGTCGACGCATGGTTTCATTTAGGTGTCGTGCTTCGTGCTCAGAATCGGTCCCGTGAAGCGGTCGAGCCGCTTCGACTGGCGGCGGAGGGCGGATCGGGCGAAGCCCAAAGCCTGTTGGCTTCGATGTATGCCAATGGCAGTGGCGTGGATCGCAACGTATCCTTGGCGATGTTGTGGTGGTTTCGGAGTAGTCATGCGTCGATGGCTGATTCGCTCACGCAGACGGCTAAGGAACAGCTCTCGCAATTCCGTCGCGGTCTTCATCGACACCTCTTTTCGCCCAATGACCGGCAGGAGGTGTTAACCGGCTTTGGTCTCATTCGAGAAGATCTTTACCGTTCCGCTCCTCTCCATCGCGTGTCCACACAGGTGGGCAATGAAGAAGTGACCTGGGATCACGTGACTCCGACTGAGCCGGTTGTCGCATGGGTGATCGACCATGCCTTGGCCGGGGATCAGTCTGCCCAGCACAAACTTCATGCCTGGTATGTGAATGGAGAGCGTGGTCGGTTGGTTCCAGCAGATCATCAGATCCGAAATTATTTTCTTCAAACGGCGAACGAAGGAGATCCTTTTTCCTGTCAGGTGGTTCGAACCATTGCCACCGATTCCTCTGACCTCTTTATTGCAGACTGGCAATTGGCGGCAAAGGGGTGTTTGGACGAGACAATAATACCGGGATTGTAATTCCGAACCATGTGTCACGTATTGAGTGGACACTTCCTTAATCCTACATGAGTAGAACAGCTATGACAGATCGATCGAGAACAGCGTTGGCTCTTACCCTTTCACTATTGAGCACGGTGTTGGCCTTTGGCTTCTCGCACCTTCTTCCCCAAGGAGAACGATGGTTGACCGATTGGCAACTGGCTCACATGGCTCCCGGACCTGTCGACCCTTCCATGGTGTTGGTGACCGTATCGGAGAGCACGAGTCCGGCGTTGTGTGGGGAAGGACGATGGAACCTTTCCGTGTTGGAGGCCACAATGCTGGCTCTTCAGGAGGCTGGAGCCGCTGTCATCGTTCCCTCAATTGATGTTTCCTCGCCGATAGCCTCTGAATGTGGCGGGCTGCCGGGGCTGGTTCGACTGGCTGAAGCGACCAAACGAGTTGGGTCTGTGGTCTACCCTGACTCGGTTCCTCCCGCCTTGGCGGATGCGGCAGCCGCGTTAGGGACGCTGGCCTTGATACCAGATGACGATGGGGTGTTTCGACGTGTGAGGTCCTCTTCCCCCTCTGTTGGTTCTTCGCCGCATTCTCCGATCGGTCTGTCAATCGCCTCGTTCGCGTTGAAGACGGCAACGGCAATCAAGCAGGGGATCATCGGCAGTCAGCCTCGGTTCGTTGGACGCTGGAACAATTCTCCATTTCCCACTCATGTCTTTGCCGACGTATGGGACGCCATCCAGAACAGGGATCGCGATCAATTAGCGAATAAGTTTCGAGGAAAAGTAGTGATCCTTTTTTCTCTCGGGTCAAAGACACCAACTTTTTCGACACCGTGGGAATTGGCTGTGCCTGGAGAATTTCTTCATGCCGTATTGAGCAACGCGGTTTTGACCAACGGGTGGGTCTCCGTGCCTCCTGCGTGGATCGCGTTTCTTGTGACGGGTGGTGTCGGCATGCTCCTCGTCTTTTTTCTTCTTTGTGAAATCAAGCCGGCACGCCTTGGTTTGGTGGGCCTAGCGGGTATTCTTCTTGCGGGGCTCGCTCTGTTGTGGGGACTTCACTCTGGTTGGGTGTGGCCGATCTTGAGTACAGGACTGGCTTTAGGAATGACAATAGGGGGAACGCTTGCTTGGCGGATGTCCAGCTCCCGGTCGAGTATTCAACGGCGGATCACTCAGGGGCGACAGCAGCTACAGCAATTGGAAACAGAACTGGCGGAGAGACAGCAGCATGTTCGGGAACTTGAGACTCACTTACATGTGGCACAAGATCATGTACATCAGTCGGCGACGGTTATTGAGGGATTAGAAACCTTGCAGGGTGGGGTGTCTCGCCAATTGAAGATTTCTCAATCCGAGATAGAAGAAACCCGGCGACAGATTGACCGATTGCATCGGGAATTGGAGGATCTTCGTCAGCAGGTGCCGGCCTCTCAGCGGGCTGTTCATCAGACACCCGTTTCTCGCGACAGTCAGGCATTACATCAAGAATGTGAGTCGCTTCATATTCTGACTCGTGATCCTTCGGTACTTCGCGTCTTTCAGGATCTAAAAAAAGCGGCGGTTACGCAGAGCCCCATTCTCCTGCTGGGAGAGACGGGAACGGGTAAAGAGGTGTTTGCTCAAGCGGCACACGTGTTGAGCCCCCGGCATCATGGGCCATTTGTGTCGGTGAATATGGCGGCCATCCGGTCGGAGTTATTTGAAGGGGAATTGTTCGGCCATGTGAAGGGAGCTTTTACCGGAGCGGTTGGCCGTGAGGGATATATCGAAACGGCGAATGGCGGAACGCTCTTTTTAGATGAAGTGGGGGAACTTCCATCCGACCTGCAAGCCAAGCTACTGCGATTTTTGGAGGACGGGTCATTTCACCGGGTTGGAGAAAGTCGGCTGACTCAGGTGGATGTGCGAATTATCGCGGCGACGAATTGCAACCTTCAACAAGATGTGGAGGCAGGCCGATACCGGGAAGATCTCTATTACCGGTTACGGAGTATTGTGTTGACTCTGCCTCCTCTCAGGCAGCGGGGGCAGGAAGACTGCCTGCTGTTGGCTCAATCCTTCTTGGAGTATTTTTCCCGGCAACAGGATCGAACGGATCTGGCGTTTACGCAAGGTGCGCTGGAGGCGATTATGGCTTATCCATGGCCTGGCAATATTCGAGAACTTCGACAAACCGTGGCTCAAGCGGTCGCCTTGGCCAGCGGTTCCCTCATTACCGAAGCGGATTTGCATCTCAGTAGCACGGTCATCCCGTTCGTGAGGGATGAGGGACATGGTCAGGTGGAATTGGAGCGATTGGAGGATGCCATGGTGTTGGAATGCCTGCGCAGTCATGGGTTCGATATGCAAGCGACAGCCAAGGTCCTAGCGTGGGATCGCAGCACCGTCACCCAGCGCTTGAAAGGTCTCGGGTTTCAGGCGCTGGTCGCCTATCATGGGAATATTAAGGCGGCGGCGCAGTCGTTGGCCGGGGATGTCACCTTAACGCGGGTGGTTGAGGGACGGTTACGAGAGTATTCAAAAAATTTACTCCCTTCTTCCAAACACTATTCGTCTGTTGAAGAAGCGATTGCTGACTGCCGAAAACGGTTTCGCAATCTCCCGGACCGGCATTTTCCGGCAGTGGAGCAATTAGTGCAGCAGCGATTTGCTACGCCGGAACAAATTTCAACGCAGCCGAATTAATGCAATAGCGTAATCCAGTTGGCTGTGGGCCGTCGTCAAAGATGTGTCCTTGGTGGCCGCCGCATCGGGCACAGTGAACTTCCGTCCGAGGATAAATGATTTTCCAATCGGTTCGAGTTTCGACAACCTTTTCCGAAATCGGTTGCCAAAAACTGGGCCATCCGGTTCCGCTGTCGAATTTCGTGTCCGAAGAAAAGAGCGGCAACGCGCATCCCGCACATTGGTAGATGCCTTTTGCCTTACTTTGGTGAAATTCATTGGTGAAGGGCGGTTCGGTATCTTCATGGCGTAATACGCGATATTGCATGGGGGTTAAGAGCGCCTTCCACTCTTCATCCGTTTTCGTTATTTTGGTGATATCCGACTCCCCGGTTGAGGGGTTGGGAGCGGCCAATGCCACGCCGAGGGTTTTGGCGAGAACTCCGAAGCCCAATGCCACGCCGATTTTCATAAGATTTCTCCTATTTACATTCACGTTTATAGACATCTCGTGCCCCTCCTCTGATTTGAGACAATGAAATCCTCTAAGGCTCCACCCGGCCTGTTATACTGTACCAGTCTTGCAACAGTAAAAAAAATTACAGATTTGGGGATGAAGCCTTTGACTGAAGGAAGGGAAATTTTTACACTGTAGAAAACGCAAAGAAAAGGAGGATTTACAGAGGATTGCGTCATCCGAAAAACAAGCCGGAACGTGTTGGGTATTTCACAGTTTTAACGAACTACCAAAGAAGGAGTGTCTATGGATGAACACATGCTGGATGTAAAAATTGAGAGCCGGAACGTGGGCATGACTCCTCGGTGGAAAATGGAAATTGAGCGACGGACTGAGGCGTTGCAGACGGATACTATTCGCATCATTCATGCCCGTGTCACCCTCACCAAAAATGCCCACCATAAAAAAGGTGCCGATAACGCGGAGGCGCTGGTCGTCATGACGCTTCCCCGGCGTCGAACGGTGACGGCCAGAAAAGAATCGAAAACCTTTGAAGAAGCCATTCGTTCAGCTTTTCAGGCGATGGAGCATGAACTGGATAAAGTTGAAGAAAAGCGGTTGGCCAGAAATGCCAAGGCCACAGCTAAAAAGGTCGAAAAAGCGATGGCGCTGACCGCTGTCTGATGGGGTAAGATCTTCATCTCTATTCTTTTTCTCTTCTTCGCAACGGGTCGTAGCGGGTGGGCGTCCGCCCACCCGCTATTAAACTCCTTCCCACTCGAAACAATATCTTTCCAATAGCTGAAAGGAAGTGAAGCTCGCCTCAACAAGCTTAGGGGGGTATTCTGCGCTATTTTTATGAAAAAACTCCGATTTTATTCGTGAGGTACGGTACCACCTCTTTGGAGGAACGAAGAAGCATATGACCTTTGAAGAGTGATTGTGGTGTATATGCTACAGGTAACTGTATGTAATTTGACGAAATCAGTAGGAATTCTTACAATGAAAGTATGAAAACAACCATCTCTGAAAAAGGACAAGTGACGATCCCCAAACCTCTTCGAGACCGTTTAGGTCTTCTCCCCGGACAAGTGTTGGATTTCCGAGAAGAGAAAGGGAGGCTGGTAGCCACAAAGGCTCAAACGTCTGATCCGGTAGGAGAATTGTTTGGCATATTAAAAACCAAGCAACGCACTGACCAAACAATGACGGCACTACGCGGGAAGCCTGATCCCAAGTGATTACGGCCATTGATACGAACGTCCTTATTGATCTTTTTGGGGCCGATCCGATTCATGGGGTTCACTCAAAAGAGGCTATTCGTTCGTGCATTAATCAAGGATCTTTAGTAGCTTGTGAGGTCGTGTGGGCCGAGGTGTCGGCCGTTTTTCCTTCTGAGAGCAATGCCCAGGAGGTTTTGCAAACTTTGGGAGTGCAGTTTTCCCCCTTAGGGATTGATGCTTCATTGTTTGCCGGGCGATTGTGGAAGGATTATCGGCAAAAGGGCGGACGGCGAGACCGTATGGTGGCTGACTTTCTCATTGGGGCTCACGCTCTACACCATGCGGATGCGTTGTTGACTCGAGACCGAGGGTTTTATCGATCCGGAATGCCCAAGCTGAAAATTATTGATCCCTCTCCATAGGCAGTTGAAAAGGAAATTCTTCTCCTTTGTCTGGTTTTCCCCGGGTCTATTGCCTGCCCTCCTTCTTTCTCCCTTTACCAAACCTAACTCATGCTACAGGCCCTAACCTGTCCATAGGGACTGTTGAATAATTCCAATCTTTGGCCATTTCATCAGCATATGAGTAGCCGAGGCTTACGAGAGAAAAATAGTGGAGTGTTCAAAAAGGCTCGTCCAGTCCTGTCCTGAGGCTTCGCGAAGGGAAGGCCGCAGCCGCTTGGGCGAGCGGAGCGTACGGAGGAGTACGTGAGCACGGCCAAGAGGCGAGAACGCTGCTGGCGGCCTTTTTCAACACTCCCCCATAAAGTTGGTTCACTAAACATGACCCAGTGTATCGAGGAGGAAAGGTCCATGGGTGTAAGCCCGTGAACATTCAATTGTGAGGAGAATGCAGTAGTTCCCGTCCGGTCTGCATGATTTCTTCCAGGCGATCAGGGGTTTTGGCTTCGCCGTAGCATCGGACCATGGATTCGGTTCCAGATAGTCGAATGAGATACCATGCGTCATCCGGCAAGATGAGTTTGCAGCCATCCAGTTTATTCACATGGATGACATCCACTCCCGCAAACGTGGAAGGTGGATGATCGAGCACCTGCTTGACCTGTGCCCCGAGGTGTTCGCTGGTTGGCAGATCTTGTCGTGTCGTGAATGTGGCCCCCACTCGCTCAAAGAGGTTTTTCAGTAACTCCTGAATAGTCTGTCCGGTAAAGGCCACCATCTCCGCGATCAACGCACAAGCCAATATGCCATCTTTTTCCGGCACGTGGCCCTTGATGGACATCCCGGCGCTTTCCTCCCCGCCAAAGACTGCTTCCCCCTTCGCGAGTAATTCGCCGATGTATTTGAATCCGACCGGGGTTTCGTGAACGGTGAGCCCATGGTGTGCTGCCACGGCATCAATGAGATGGGTGGTGGCGACGGAGCGGGCAACCCCACCGGTCCATTGCCGACTGCGAATGAGATAATCCAACAAGACGGCCAAGATATAGTTGGCTTGAATGAAGGTGCCGTCGGCATCCACGATACCAAACCCGCCTCCGTCTCCGTCGGTAGCCAGTCCGAGGTGCGCGCCTTCGCGGCAAACGGTCTCTTTCAGGTCCTGAAGGGTCTCGTCGGTCGGTTCCGGTCGAAATCCTCCAAAATAGGGATCTCGCCAATGATGTAAGACGGCCATTTTTGCACCGGCTTGCCGGAGGAATTCGTCCAGATAATGCCTGGAGGTTCCAAATAGGGGGTCAAAAATCACCCGTATCCGGCCGTTCCGGATGCGGTCGCGATCCACGAGTGATTCCAGCGATTTGAGGTAGTCGGGTTGGGGATCAAAATGTCGCACCATGCCATCATGCGTGGCACGTTCCCAGGGGAGCCATTTGATGTATTCCCCGTGCAACAGGGGTAGGATGCGCAGTTCAATGGCTTTGGTGGTTTCAGGCAGCGCCGGCCCTCCCCAGTCCGGTGTAAATTTGATCCCATTCCATTCAGGAGGATTGTGGCTGGCTGAGATGTTGATGCCCCCTGCCAGCTTGCGATTGATGACGTGGTAGGAGATGGCCGGAGTCGGGGTATCCCGCTCGCAAATGAGGCAAGGGATACCATGGGCCGCCATGACTTCTGCGGCCACTTTGGCAAAATGTTCCCCTAAAAATCGTGCGTCGTAGCCAATCAGAATACCTTGCTGGCCCAGCTTCTGTTGCCGCAGAAATTGAGCGATACCCTGACATACGATCCGAATGTTCCGGACCGTAAAATCTTCGGCCATAATGGCCCGCCACCCTGAAGTTCCGAATTTAATGGAGTCCATGTGCGATGAATACTCGAAATGGAGCAGGAATTTCTCAGCAGAACATAGTCAATACACGATATGGGGCCTTAGTTCCCAAAAGTGTTACAGAATAGAAGATTTTCCCTCATTTGCCAATCGGGTAGCGTGAGTTTTTTATGGATATCTGGGGAATTTCCTTAACGGGCTATGATCTCGGTGAGGAGGACACAAAAAGATAGCCGGGGAAGAAGCTGTTGGGCTTCATGGATTGATCCAATCGCGAGTTTAGACGATGTCGCGTTTACGAGGGGGACAGTTCACACCAGACGGGGGTGTGATCGGAAGGTTTGTCCATCCCGCGCGGATCCCGATCCACATCTGCTGCGACTAACCGATCCGTCGCCTGGGGAGAGAGCAGGAGATGGTCAATGCGCAGCCCTTCGTCCCGATTCCATCGGCCGGCCTGGTAATCCCAATAGGTGTAGAGGCCTATCTCGGCGTGCAAGGCTCGAAGGGCATCGGTGTACCCCAGATGGCAGAGGGCGCGAAAGCGGGCACGGGACTCCTGACGGCACAGGGCGTCGTCGGCAAACCCCTTCGGATCGTAGACGTCGTGGTCCGTGGGACACACGTTAAAGTCCCCTCCTAACACCACAGTTTCTTCCAGGGCTAAGAGTGACTGCGCATGAGTGATGAGTCGATCCATCCAGGCGAGCTTATACGCAAATTTTTCTGTCCCCAGTGGATTTCCATTGGGTAAATAAATCGAGGCCACACGAACGTTGGCCATCACCGCTTCCACGTAGCGGGCTTGTTCGTCAGAAGGGTCGCCCGGCAGGGCGGTGTGTTCCACCTCGATCGGGGCTTTTGAGAGAATGGCGACTCCGTTGTACGTTTTTTGCCCGACGATCGCCATATTATAGCCAAGCTCTTCGATCGCCATTTTGGGGAACTGGTCCTCAGTGGTTTTGAGTTCTTGGAGCAAGACAATATCCGGGTCGGCCTGTTTGACCCATTCCATTAAATGGGGGATTCGCATTTTTATGGAATTGACATTCCAGGTGGCAATTTTCATGATGAGTTTCAGAATGTGTAATAAGCAATAATTAGGATCATAGAGAATTTATGATTCTGGTTTCACAGTTTTGGGGTGTGTATCGGATATCTATTTTCGGGTTTGGCCATGAACAAATTTTGCCAGGTAAACCAATCCCACTGGTGCCACCAATTATCGTGTGAACAGGGTTTTCTGTATTGCCGGGTTTCGGCCCGGCAGCCGAGGTTCCTTCGGCGTGGCTCAGGACAGGCCTTTTCTTTCGGAAAAAGGACGCAAAACCATTGACGCCCAGTCTGCCTCATTCAATGGGACGGACGCGAATCTGAGGAGAGCGGGCCAACTCGCTCCACTCAAACAAGGCCCGCCGGTTGATGCGAGCGTCCCTCCCTTGGGCCAGACAGCAGGCGTCGGAATATAGGAGACGAACATATCAGTGACCCAGATGAAAGAGAAGGGAATCATCTATTCTGTGTGATCCCAGTATTATGATGAGGAAAGTGGTGGTGAGTCCGAATCACGTTGGAAAATTATTTGAAAGCCTTGAAATTGTTTTTGAAACAGGGTCTTCAAAATAAATGGCGTAATGCCAAAGAATAAAACGCCATAAATGCAGATTTCTAAAATATACTGAGAGTCTTCAGAGACCGTACTATTGAAGATCACAGGAACTGCCCATCCGATTGTCATACTCACAAACATCAGAATCACCACGTGTCGCCACACCAAAAACCACATCAATTTCAACAGTTCTTTATATGTTGGTATTTCCATACGACTCCTTCGTCAGCGCAGTCTTCCAGCGGGTAACAGTTTTAGTAGATCTCCTAAATCCGATAGGGACATGACTCAAGTGGGCGGTGCCAAAGAGAGACTTTCTTCGACGAAGTCCAAAATTTGCAATAGTTTTTTCCGAAGCTCTGCAAGATAGGGATCGGGTAACGCCCCGAGTTCTTTGCGAAAGCGTTGATTATCGATGGCCTTGATTTGATCCACTAAAATGTCAGAGGTGGCGGTCAGCCCTGAGACACCCTGAGGAATTGATACTCGAAGGGGAGTGTGGACATCAATCACTTGTGTGGTCAATGGACAAATGAGCGTGGAAAGGTGATAGGGATTCAAGGCATCAGTTTGAACGACGACAACCGGTCGAACCTTTCCGGGTTCGGTTCCAAATCGTGGATTCAGGTCCGCTAAATACACATGGCCGTAACGGGGGGTCATAGGTCGTTCGGCAGATCGTCTAGAAGTTCGGTTTCTTTCAAATAGGCGAGGTGGGCGGCGGATACATGCTGGGAGGCTTTTTGATAGTCCTGAGCCAACGCTTTTCTCGCGTAGAGGGCGTTAAAGTGAGCCAGAGCTTTTCTGATATACAGGTTTCGAGGCATGTTCAAACGTTTTCGAATGGCTTCAGTTTCTTGGTAGGCGTTTTCGTCGAGTTTCAGGGATAACACTTTACTCATCTCTCTGCCTCCTTTTAGGTATTACCAAAAGTATATACCATCATTCTTGAAAAGTGAACCCGCGCGGGAGAAGTGAAACGTAAGGAGTTCGGCGAAAAGATTCTCCATATCGTCTTGAAGACGTGAAGTGGGAAGAGTTTGTGGTTCATACAGAATTTATGGTTCTGGCCTTACAGCTTGACGATGTGTATTGGGAATCTATCTTGGGGGTTGCCAGTAAAAACGTGTTGAGAGGCGAACGCATTGCACTGGTGTCCCCAACTCTCGTGTCAACGTGATTTTCAGCGGTGCCGGGTTTCGCCCCGGCAGGCGAGGCCCTTTTGTTTCGGCAAAAGGGCCCAAAATCATTGACGCCCCGTCTGGCCTCATTAGAGAGGACGGACGCTAGCTTGCGGAGGGCGGACCAACTCGCTCCGCTCAAACAAGGCCCGCCAGCTGATCAGAGCGTCCCTCCCTTGGGCCAGACGGAAGGCGTTAGAAAAGTGAGAATTAACGACAAAGACCTGAGGCGAAAAATCCTCCGGTCGCCTTACAACTTACGTTTCACTTCTCCTTTAATGTGCTTCGTCCCAGGATGGGCCATGTCCGGCTTCGACCGTGAGCGGGATCGACAATTGTAGGGCAGGCAGTGTGGCGGCTTCCATCACTTGTTTGATGACGGCAGTTGTTTGGGCGACCGCTGCTTCTTCTACCTCGAATAACAACTCATCGTGGACGGTCAACAGCATTTTCGCCTGTGCCGTTAAACCATGCTCTGCCAATGCGGCTGGCACGCGGATCATGGCCCGCTTCAAAATATCGGCGGCCGTGCCTTGCAGCGGGGCATTAATGGCGGCTCGCTCAGAGAAATTTCGTCGTGCGGGATTTTTATCGTGAATGCCTGGGACATGGCACCGACGCCCAAACAGGGTCTGGACGTATCCGTGTTGCCGACAAAACTGTTTGGTGCGTTCCATGTAATCCTGGATGCCGGGATATTGTTCGAAATAGGTTTTGATATAGGCTGCAGCCTCTCCCGGTTCCACGCTCAATTGGCGGGCCAATCCGAAGGCGCTGATTCCATAAATGATGCCGAAATTAATGGCCTTGGCTTTTCGTCGAATTCCCGCATCCATCTGTTCTATGGGGAGGCCGAAGACCTGGCTGGCGGTGAGCGCATGAATGTCCTGGCCTTCCCAAAAGGCCTTTTTGAGAACGGGAATATCGGCAACGTGGGCGAGCAAACGAAGTTCAATCTGTGAATAATCGAGAGAGAGCAGTGTCCAACCAGGCTCCGCGACAAAAGCGCGCCGGATTCTTCGGCCCTCTTCGGTGCGAATAGGAATGTTCTGGAGATTGGGATCGGTGGATGACAGTCTTCCCGTTGCGGCCGATGCCATGGCATAGGACGTATGCACCCGGTTTGTGTCGGGATTGATTTGACGGATGAGCGCATCAGCATAGGTGCTGCGGAGTTTTTCCAAATGCCGCCATTCCAACACACGTGAGGGGAGTTCATGGCCTTGAGCCGCTAAGGATTCGAGAATGTCGACCCCGGTTCCATAGCTTCCTGCCTTGCCTTTTTGACCTCCTCCCAAGGCGAGTTCGTCAAACAGGACTTCTCCAAGTTGTTTGGGAGAACCGACATTGAAGACTTTTCCCGCCAGTTGATGAATATCTTGTTCCAGATCCCGGAGGCGGAGAGAAAAATCCTGGCTGACCTGCTTCAGTTGGGATACATCGACTTTAATGCCCGTTTGCTCCATGGTTGCCAGCACGGGAATTAAGTGACGCTCGAGCGTTTCGTACACGGTGGTCATGTGTTCACTGATAAGCCGGGGCTTGAGGACCTGATGCAGCCTAAGGGTGACATCGGCATCTTCCGCAGCATATTCCAGCGCTTTCTCTAAGGGAACCTGATCGAACGTGATCTGAGATTTTCCGGTGCCCGTGACCTCTTTAAATTTGATCGTCGTATGGCCCAAAAAGTGTTCGGCCAGTTCGTCCATGCCATGGCCATGCATGCCCCCTTCTAAGACGTATGAGAGCAGCATGGTATCGTCCACGGGGGACACGTCGAGGCCATACCGGCGTAATACGACGAGGTCGTATTTGATATTGTGCCCGATCTTGAGCACACCGCGGTCGGCCAGCAGCGGCTTAAGGATGTCGAGGGCTTGTTGGAGTGGAATTTGTTCCGGTCTTTCCGGCAAGGAAACGAATGTATCGTGTGAGAGCAAATCCAGATGAGACGTGGATCCTAGGGCCACATGACCCACGGGCACATAACACGCATGACCGGGTTCCAGACTCAAGGAGACTCCAACCAATTCAGCCCGGGTTTGATCGAGCGAGGTGGTTTCGGTGTCGACGGCGACGATCCCGCGACGAGTCGCCTCTTCTACCCAGCCTTGAAGGGCCGACACCGTTTGGATTAACTCGTAGTGGGCTTTGGTCGGCAGCGTCCTTGTTCCGGGCTCTGTGGTTGTTGGTGTGTGAGTTACTGCTTTTGCTGGAAGTGTGGTCCCTGGATCCTGGTCACCCTTCACGCGGCTTTGTATGCGAGCCAGAATCGATTTAAAGCCTTGTTCATTCAGAAATTTTGCTAATAATTCCATGTTGGGCTGACGTCGCTCTAGTTGTGCCAAGGGGATCGCCAGGGGCACATCGGATCGAAGCTGAACCAATTCCCGCGAGAGGCGGGCTTTATCGGCATGTTCAATGAGGCTTTCGCGCCGCTTGTTCTGCTTGATTTCGGAGGCGCGAGCCAGGAGGGTGTCCAGGTCCCCATATTCCTGAATGAGTTGTGCGGCTGTTTTCACGCCGATACCAGGGACCCCAGGCACATTGTCCGTCGAATCTCCCGCCAATGCTTGGACATCGACAACTTTCTCGGGCGGCACGCCGAATTTTTCTAGAACCTGCGAGGGACCGATCCGGCGGTTTTTGAGGGAATCGAACATACTGACCTGGTCCGAGACCAACTGCATCAGATCTTTGTCCGACGACACAATGGTCACGTCCGCGCCTGCTTCCAACGCTTCCTTGGTGTAGGTGGCGATCAGATCGTCCGCCTCGAACCCGTTCAGCTCAATGCAATCAAAATTAAAGGCCCGTGCAGCTTCGCGGACAAGTGGGAATTGAGGCACTAACTCATCAGGGGGCTCGCTGCGGTTGGCTTTATAGTTGGGGTCAAGATCGTTTCGAAAGGTTTTGCGTGCAGAGTCAAAAATGATCGCGATATGGTCCGGCTGCATCTCGTCCAATAGCTTCATCAGCATTGTGATGAATCCATAGACGGCGTTGACGGGGGTGCCATTCGGGCTGGTCAGTATCTTGATGGCATGAAATGCCCGAAAAATAAAACCTGAGGCGTCGACTAACACGACATGACGAATCGGAAGAGCGGTAGGCGGTTCACTCACGGTGTTCACGGGAAAATAGCCTCATTCTTGTGATTATTGGTCTATGGAAGATACCTGATAGGCCTGGAGGTGTCGATATCTCAGGATGGTTTGTCCACGGAGAGAGATGGGGCATGGTAAACTGCTCAATCCTCCGACTTTATGAAGGGAGCACGTGCTTGTGAAAAGCAATATTATGGTGGGTCTCGCCATTGTCATTGGCCTGGTGATTGTGGTCATCCTCTTTCTTCCAGTTTTGCTGGATTTGAATCGGTATCGGGATCGGTATCTCCCCGTTTTGGAACAGGCCCTTCATCGACCGGTGGATGTTCAGAATGTCCGCCTAACTCTATTTCCCAAGCTCGGTGTTCGGGTCCAGGGTCTGACGATTGCCGATGACCCGGCGTTCAGTCCCATGGCTTTTGTCACAATTCCTTCTGCTGAGGTGGAGATTCAGTGGCTCCCACTTCTGCACCGGCACATTCAGGTTGAACATGTTCGTCTTCATGATCCGACGGTGCACGTCATCCGCACTCAGGATGGGGTGCTTAATATGGCCACCATCGGAAAAGATCCTGCTCTTCAGCCCCCTGCGGCGGCCGCGGCGAACCCGGCCAATGCTCTCAAGCCCTTATTTGGGGTGTTTGCGGTGGAGCGGTTTTCTATGACCGGAGGAAACTTGCAGTATGAGGATCGTTCTCAGGAACCATCCCGTTCGTATCATCTCGAGCGCCTGGAGTTTGTGACGAATTCCGTTCAATTTGGACAGACGGCGAGTCTGCACATGAAGGGCATGGTGATGCCCTATCAGCTCCCCTTGGAGATGAACGGGCGATTTGGCCCCCTTCAACCCAGCTTTGATCTTCCGATGATCGATATCGTGGGCAGAATAGGCAAGGTGGAGGGAACCGCACAGGGTAAGGTTCTGGATGGAAGGCTGGAGTTGGATGTGCAGATCCCAAACGTGTCGACTGATGACATGCCCATGAATGTGGCGTTGGCCAAGCCTATGGTCTTCAGCCACATTCAGGCTTATCTGAGGGCATCCCTGATCCCCAAGGAGCCATCGGCTCCCTCGGGAGCCGTGAGGATTGGTCCGTTGACCTTTGATCTCCAATTGGGTGGGTCGACCATTCACCTTTCAGGTCAAGGTACGCCTGGACGTCTCAATCTGTCGGGTGAGGCCCCTATCCTGTCCTCACAGGACTTTCCCCTGACTCTTTCCGTTCAACACCCGTTTCCACTGGAGCAGATCCGTTTTGAAACGGTGATCCAAGGGGCCAGGGTAGACCTGGTCTCTCTCAATGCCCAGGCGTTTAAGGGAAATCTTGAGGCGCATGGGATATGGGATGGGACCCTCCCTGTGCCCATGCTGTCACTCCAGGGAAATTTCACGAATTTTGCTGTTGAACCAATGATGCAAGCGGTTCGGTCTTCCTCGCTCAGCTTGACCGGAATGGGAGAATTGCATTGGAGCGTCGCGGGAGCATGGTTACCGTCTAGGCATCCAAATCTGAACGGACCAGTCCGGTTGAGGATCAGGGATGGGCAATTAGTCGGATTTGATGTGGTGCAGGCGATTGAAGATGCCCTTCAGCTACCGGGCCTCATGGAAGAATCCACCGGGGCCACGAAATTTTCTTTGATTGACACCAAAGCGGAACTGGAAGACAGGGGCTTGCGCATTCGGCAATTGACTCTCGAGGCACCGGATTTTTCGCTGACAGGGGTGGGAAGCCTTGGGTTTGATCGATCATTGAAACTCCAAGGCAACCTCGCCATATCCCCGGCAATCGGCGACCGGATTATTCAACGGTTTCCGATGGCTAAAGTAGCGCGACATCAGGGACAGTTGGTGTTGCCTTTTACAGTGAACGGAACCGTCCAGGACCCGGTTCTGCAATTGGATACGCAATCCTTTGGGGATCAGGTCAGAACGAATGTGGAACGAAGAATTGAGAAAGTCTTGCAGGGGGATGAACAGGAATTACAGCAACTCTTACAAGACGGAGCGGATGTGCTGAAACAGTTGTTTGGACAATAGCAATAAGGGGAAACGCTCCTTGGGACTGAATGATTCCTTCATCCCTGTCTCAAGCCGGAGGGGGACTATAGGCTTGACTCATGTTGGCAATGATGAAGGAATGGGGTTGTGGTGAATCGGTTGAAGGGCACAGTTGAGCGACTATGGCCCGTAACTCCCAAAAATCATACGGTTTGCCAATAATCGCATAGGCTCCTAAGCGGGTGGCGTTTTCGCGGATGACGGCGTTGAGGAACCCAGTCACCATAATGATGGGGATGTCGGGCTTGTGTGGGATATGCTGTAACCGATCCAGAAACTCCATGCCGGTCATGACGGGCATGGTGTTATCAAGAATCACGACGTCAAAGGGTTTCGATTCAAGAAGAGATAACCCTCTGGCTCCATTTTCGGCTTCCACGCACTGACATCCATCATATTCCAAGACCATCCGGAGCAATCCGCGACTCATTTCATCATCATCAATAATGAGTATGTTTTTGGACATCAAGGTCTCCTTTCTTACCCAAGGACTGAATCCACCATCCTGGTGGATCGAGCTGGCTGAGCGCCGACTCTCCGTTGGTGATAATCACCGAAGGGATGCCTTCTGATCACTAGACAACTGTCATGCACGTATAGGTCTGTGTTGTTGCAGGCATCGCTGTACCCTGTGCGTGAATCGTCGGGTGCCTTTGAAGATGAACGGTTCTGCCCATTCCAAATGATGAGCATTCCTCCGAAGATTCCAAGGCCCGTGACACATATGGCTAAAATGATTTCCATGGCTTCCCTCAAACGTTTCGTGCTTGCCATTTTACAAAGCAAAGAATGTACCAAAGGGAGAGCGAGAGTCATTTTAAGGGTTTTTTGGGTATAACTCATTGAAATACCGATGAATGGAGAACTGAATTTTTAAAATGAGTTGTGAAATTTTTAAAAGTTTAAAAGAAGGTGAAGGATAAGGGCCTCAGTTGTGGGATAGGTTGTTATCCAACAGCATACAGTCCGTATCAAAATGGATAACTCAGGGAGTGAGGCTTAGGGAAAGGAACGGCAAGAGTCATGAGTGCTGTTTTGGGAGGAGAATGCCACGCACGGCGTCGTTGAGCGTTCCCTCACGCTATTCTTGACGGAGGACGGACAAGGGAGGGAACCCAAGCAAGCGGTAAGTCCCGAGGAAGCCAGTCATGAGGGTTAGCAGAATTGTCAAAAGCAAACCTGTGCTCAACACGACCAGATCGAACGTCCAGGTCAAATCAAAAAAGAAGTACAAGAGGGACCAGGAGAGGAGACATCCCAATCCAAGTCCCACCAGGCCTGCAAACGCTCCTATGATACCGAATTCCACTCCCAGGGAAAATACAAGTAGTCTGCGACTTCCTCCCAGGGCTTTCACAATCGCCAACTCATGCAGACGCCGGTACCGGTTGATAGAAATCGCCGCAATCATGACCACGGCTCCGGTCACGAGACAGAGCAGGGCCAAGGCCTGAATCCCTAGGGCCAATTGCCGAAAGATCCGCCCAATATTCTCCAGCACATCTCCTACGTTAATGGCTGTCACATTGGGCATGACGGCCACCATGGCTTGTTGTAGGGGGACTTCGAGGGTTGGTGGAACTCTGGTTGTGGCGATGTAGGTGAAAGGGGCACCGTCAAAAGAGCCAGGTTCAACAATCATGAAAAAGTTTATGGAAAAACTGCTCCAGTCGACCTGTCGAAGACTGCTCACTTTCGCGACAAATGGCACCCCTTGGATATCCAACGTCAGGATTGATCCGAGCGTGAGTCCCAGATTTTTTGCGGCGTCTTCTTCCACAGAGACCAAGGGAAAATCTGATGGCGTCTTGGTCGCTCCGTCCGAGTCCGATTCCTTGGTGTGATCCCACCATTGTCCCTGAGTGAGGACGTTATCTTTTGGAAGGTCCCGTGATGTCGTCAATACGTATTCTCTGGTGAAATACCATCCGTTTCGTTGGCCTTTATGCTCTTCAGGATTGATGGGTTGTCCGTTGATGGCTGTGAGGCGAGACCGCACGACTGGAACTAAATCATATGGTGAGTCGGGGAACTCCTTTTCGAGGACGCGCACGAATTGGGGGTATTGGTCGGGTTGGATGTCAATGAAAAAAAATGAGGGAGCCTGAGAGGGGATCTGATTTCCTATCAGGTCAAGTAAGGACCGTTGCACAATGGTCAGCGTCGTCATGAGCATGACGCCAATCCCAATGGCCAACGTCATGGCTTTGGTAAAGTTTCCAGGCCGTTGAAGGTTCTTCACCGCATGACGCAGTAAATACCGCTGAGGAATCGGCACATGCCGGAGAATTCTATATAGTATTCCAGTGCCCCCTAATAAGAGGAGAACCGCTACCGCACATGCACCGGAAAAAAATAAACCGAGGGTCAGTGAGTGGGCTTGCCACATGGCCAGGCCCGTTACGCCCACCATCATGCTGATGCTGACCATGACCTGTGCCCGGTCATTCAACCAATGCGTGAGGATGGCCCGACATCGGTTTAGCCTGGATTGGGTGTTGTCCATGGCCTGGGAGTGGTCCACGGCTTGTCGATACACTAATGCCGGCGAGACATGACGGATGGCCAACAGAGGCCAGAGTGAAAAGGCAAGTGTGGCGAGGATGCCCAGAACGATTCCCCGAATAATGGGAACTGCAGTGGGATTCATGGGCATGGTTTCAGGAATTATGCCTTGAAGCAACAGGGGCAAAACCTGGTGGAGTGCTATGCCGACTATGGCTCCGAGAAGACTGCCGATCCCTCCCAGGAATAGGCTTTGCGTGAGGTAGAGGCGGATGATTTGTGACGAATCCGCCCCCAGGGTTTTGAGTGTGGCAATAATGGAGATTTTTTGTGTGAGGAAACCTTGAATCGTGCAGGCCACTCCGATCCCACCGACCAATAAGATAGTAAACCCGATCAGGCCAAGATACAGATTCAATTGGTCAAGAAACCGGCGAAGTCGTGGCTGAGCATCGCGAAATGAGCTGACCTGGGCCCCTTCCTGGCTGAGGCGCCCGCGTAACTCACCCATCAGAGGCTCAAGAGAGGTGGAGTCGGATATGGACAGACGATATCGTTCCTGAATCCGACTTCCGGTTTGGACCAAGGCGGTGGCCTCAAGCGCTTCGCGGGAAATCATGACTCGGGGCCCTAAACTAAACCCATTGGCAATCCGGTCCGGTTCTTTTTTGAGCACGGCGGTGATAAGGAAGCTTGCTTGGCCAATTCGGAGCTCGCTGCCAACGGTCAGATTGAGCCGGATCAGCAAGGATTCCTGGGCAAGTGCACCAAAACATGGCGAGCCACCGCAACCGGATTGAAGAGGATCCAGAAGCTGTGCCGTCTGGAGGTCGGGTTCCACCACCAACCGACCGTAGAGGGGATAGGCCGAATCTATGGCCTTGAGTTCTACCAATTGAGAAGCCCCTTTCGTAAGGGGCGTTTGAGAGTTGGGGCTGTTGACCATCGCCATCGCGGCGAGTTCAGTCACGTGTGAGAGGACGATGTCACGGTCAGTGAGGGAGTCCAGCATGCTACGGCTCTTGTCGGAGATCGCCCTCCGCCATGATAATTCGACATCACCACCTAACAGGGCACGGGTATCTCCCAGAATGACCTGTTCGACATTGACGGCAAACAGGTCCACGGCCACAATGGCGCCGACCCCGAGCGCAATGCAGAGAAATAAAAATAGGAAACGAGACCAGGCGCTGTTGATTTCCCGCCAGGCGAGTTTAACGGATATGGGGATCATGCCTCTGGGCCAGAGGATGGCAACGGATGTGTCGTCTCGTTCACCATCGTTCCATCCCGCAATGTCAGGATACGTTGTGCGCGAGCGGCCAATGACATGTCGTGGGTGACTAAGATCAGCGTGCTGCCATGTTGTTGATGAAGTTCCCACAGCAGATCAATGACCATCGCCCCGGTTGAGCTATCCAGATTGCCGGTGGGTTCGTCGGCAAGTAGGAGGGGAGGCTGGACAATAAAGGCTCGGGCCAAAGCGACTCGCTGCTGTTCGCCTCCAGAGAGTTGAACGGGATAATGCTGGAGACGATGTTCCAGCCCTACGGATTGTAAAAGGGCTTTGGCTCGTGATGTACCTGTGGATATTCCTTGCAATTCCAACGGGAGAGCCACATTTTCCAGAGCCGTCAGGGTGGGAATGAGATGAAAGGCTTGAAACACATAGCCGATGTGTTTCCGTCGAAAGTGTGCCATTTCGGTTTCGGTTAAGGTCGTGATGTTGGTCTGATGAATGCGGATGGATCCCTCTGTTGGTCGATCAAGGCCTGCAAGCAGACCCAGAAGAGTTGATTTCCCGCTTCCCGATGGACCGACAATAGCGACCACCTGATTGGTGAAGACCTCGAAGGAAATGTCCTGTAAAATCTTGACGGATTGACTGCCTGCCCGAAGCTGCATCCCAAGATGATTGACAGAAATGAGAAGCTGAGATGATGGAGTCAGTGGGAGCAAAGATGGTGAAGACGATGCGGGAACATTCACGTTGATTACACAAATAGACTCATATGGTAGATAATAGGATGGAGAGACACCACCCAGGTAATATGCATACGTGTATCCTATCAGCCCTCGTGCTCTTCTGTCTGGGAATCTGGGGGTGTGACCCTCAGGAAAGCCCATCCACGGGTGTACCCGAACCCATGAATCACAGTTCAGAATTGTTAGTCTCTCAGCCCCAATTCCCACGCGCTCAATCCTCAGCCGAGCCGTTGGTGCGCAAGAACGAATCCCTTCCTAAAATCGTGGCCTTCGGCGATAGCTTAACGGCCGGATTTGGGGTGTCATCGGACGAGTCTTATCCTGCTCAATTGGCAAAGCAGTTGCACGAACGTGGATTTCACTATGAGGTGGTCAATGCCGGAGTCAGCGGAGAAACCTCAGCGGGCGGAGTGCGACGGGTAGAGTGGATTTTAAAAAGTCGGCCGACGGTTGTCATATTAGAATTGGGAGTCAATGATGGACTTCGAGGGCTACCCTTGCAACAGACGTATACGAATCTTCGCAGCATTATTGAACGGTTGCAGGAGGAAGGGGTGATGGTCATTTTGGCGGGCATGCGCATCCCGGTCAATTATGGGGAAGCCTATACGGGGGATTTTTTTGAAATGTATGAACGGTTAGCGCAGGAATTGACGCTTCCACTGATTCCATTTTTACTGGAAGGAGTGGCGGCACAGCCAGGCTTAAATCAGACAGACGGGATTCATCCTACGGCGGAAGGTTATACCCTTGTGGCTCAGAATGTGTTGCACACCCTGGAGCCTTTACTCAAAACAGGAAAGAGTCAGGACAAGAAGGGATAGCACCCCTCCCTGAATGGGAGGGGTAAGCTGGGCATTCTCTTTGAATGTCGTGTTGGGGAATGTGCGAGATGTTATGACTTTTTGAAAAAAATGTCGTACACCCCATAAGCCAAAATAATGGCGATGGTCCCATAGTACAGTCCCGTGATCCCTTCATATCCTCCACCTGGCTCATTGGCAAAGGCTGGGTTTGCGGCGAACACGAGGAGAACACTGAAAAAGGTAGTAATCCGATTCATACGAAAATCCTCACTTTCGGACAATGAAAAAGATCTCACACAACTCTACTTTTTTTGGATAGTATGGCTCACTCATCCATGATCGTGGGGGATTGTAGTAAATTTCATTTCCGTGATGCAAGTGACTGACTAGTACAAGATAGTTAGATATTTATTTCTAGCTTATAGTACGTAATATCGGAGATGTGTCGACTTTGTCAGCAAGCGAAGGTAACGGCACCCTGGCATCATGCAGGATAAAAGCAGGGCGAAACCGGTTCTTTCCAAATCTAGCTGAGTTCAATAAGTCGAGAGCTAGATTCTATGGGTCCAGTCTTGCATGCGAGCCGTCGCAAAACGGGGCTTTTTTACTGTGCTTGCACCCGCACCAGGCCACTTTCTTTTTATCTTTGATTTCCACCTCCATGGGGGAGATATCGGTTCCGGTGTGGGACCCATCACAAAATGGCTGAGTTTGTGATCGTCCACATCGGCACCAATGGTAGGTGCCTGGTTCCATGTCCAGGACGTAAGGGGTTCGTTGCGCAATGATAATTGGGTCGCCCATGTTATCCTCCTTCAGATTCTGCAAAAAATTGGTGGTGATGACTATGGTTAGCCGCAGCGGGGCTGAAGACCTTTGGGTCCCAAAGGGGTAAGCCAGAGAAAATCAGCAATGCCGGTTTTCAATTCCGAACGAACTTCATCTTCTTTGGAGGGATCCCATGCCTCGAGATAGATGGTGATCGATTTCACGCCGGGATGTTTCCGTTCAACTCGCTTGGGGACCGGGGTCTTGAATTGAATATGGCCCCCACCCGTGTAGCTCACCAACGGGCCAGCAGTCGGTAATTTATCCTTGAGGTAATTGGTAATGACCTGGGCCATGCCCTCGTCCCGGAAGATAGAGGCTTCGAAGATCCGGCGATACACGTGATCCGGTAAACCTTGATGGCAGGCTTCAATTTGTTCAAAAATCAGTTTTTCATACTCGGGATCGTCGGTCACTAATTCTCCAACAGGCCAATTGTTCATTTCCGGGTCTTGCAGTGCATCCCTTAATCCCTTGGTTGCGACCAATCGAACTAAGGGGCGGGGTGGGTTAAGACCAAAAATCTGGAGTTGATGGGATTTGGCAAAGGTGACCAATGGTTGATAATCCGCAAACTCTCCACCCCAATTTGCGTTCCACTGTGAATCCTTTACCAATTGCTCTGTCGTAAATCCTGATTCGTGGATATACCGGTCTAGCCCATGTTGGCCATCCCAACTAAACATTTCCATGGCCAGCGCTGGATGGCGATCATGAGCCAGGAGGGCATTCAGGATTGTTTGGGCGGCCTCAAGGTGTGAGGGGGTGTAGTGTTCTTCCCCAATATAAATCACATCGGCGGTTAATAGTTGTGGGAGAAGATCGTCGAAAGTGGTCGCTTGCTGCCTGGAGACATCGTAGATGTGGTTGACACCAAATGTCGGGTTGGCTTGTGATGTCGCACATCCGGTGGTGGCGCTCATCACCATGACGCACGCGAGTAGAAAGAGGAAGCGTTGCTTCGTAGGTGGAAAATAACGCATGGCCATGACGAAACAAGGTGTAGCATAGTTCTCCCCTGTGGGCAATATTTTGGAAACCATACGGTTGTGTCAGAATATTCAGAGCGGCTAAGGTGCGTGGAGAATTCGATCGGTGGTCAGTCATAGGGGATGAGACGTCATGGATGATCAGAGGCTTGGGTTGGCGGCATTTCGGGAGCGAATCAAGGCCAGCCGGGAATCCTTTCCACATCATTGGGAGGCGAGTAGGAAATTGATGGTTCCTGAAACCCTTCAATCCATGCTTCCCAACCTGATTCAGCATATTGAAGGGACCTCTCTGGATCCGATTCTTCGCGAACGATTGATCGGCGCCTTGCAACAGTTTTGCAAACCCTCGGGAAGCAGGGAGGAGGCGAAGGTCTTCAAAGAATTGACAGGGTTTCCCCCTTCCAAAGGCGTTCGGGCGCTTCTGGTGTGGGGACTCTTAGCCGAGGGTGGAAAAAGGGAAAATCCGGAAGAGCTGTCCGGGGTCCAATGTGAGGAAATTCTGCGGAAAACGTCCAATCCCTATGACGTATTACGGCATTCGGCCACACCCTCACTGTTAGATATCGGAGCTGGAGATTTATCTTTTGAACAGGAATTGGTGGATCACTATGTCGTGCATGTACGGGCTCAACACACCCCGCTGACCTTACATGCGTTTGATCGGTTGATGCCGGGTTCTCGTGTGGGCGGTGTCTATCACAAAAATCTGGATCGTGAGCGGTACTTACAGAGCTTCTCGTCCGAAGAATTACGGTTTAAATTTTGGGGAGGCCTGGGCCTGGAAACATTTTCGAAGGGCAAAGGGCGGTTGCCTTGTTATACCGTCAGTACGTGCCATGCTCCGGCTAATCCCACCTTTGCCTATGAACCGGATCGGTTGGCTCCTGGCATTATTCAGGCGCATCTTCAGTCCAGTCGGGGGAACTATCGTCAAGGCTGTTATAAAGGGGAACCTGTTTTAGAGGTGTCGCATCGGGGGCACACATTAACTTTTCCCGATTGGAAATTTGACATACTGGGCCCCTTAGCGCTGTTAAGGTTTATGGTCCAACGGAGTCGTGTGGTCATCTTGTCGGCTATCGATGCCGAGGTCTTTTGGGAGGTGCTCAGCCAATTGTTGGCTGATGATCGATACCGTCCTCCTAATCAGATTTTCACCACAGTCCTCCTCCCTGAAGTTTTTGGCAAGGTGTATGAGGAGTTGTCCTCCATGGCCGTCGGAGAGAGAAAAGATCTTTCCCGATTGGCCAACCTGCGAGATCCAATGCCTTTTGTGACTCCGACAAAGGGGGACGTTCAGATGCCTTGCCGGTTCCGGTATGTGGAAATTCGACGGGGGGCAGTGTTGGAGGGAGTCCCCAGCAGTTTTACGGCACGACAGTTTTCCCAGATGAAAGAAGAATCGATCCCCTGGTGGGTAATCCTGATTCCTGATGGAAGACTTTGAGATCTCCCAAGTAGCGGGAAAAGAAGAAGAAAATTCTTGCTGAACCTGAGGAATGATACAGGAAAGGAAAATTGGAGCGGGAAAGGGGATTTGAACCCCCGACCCTCGCCTTGGCAAGGCGATGCTCTACCACTGAGCTATTCCCGCTCTGTTGGAAATTTTGAACTGATTCTAGTGGGCACCCTGGAGGCTGTCAAGCAACATTGAATAGAGTATAATGCCCTGCAAAATTAGATATGACCTCTTAGACAGTGTCTGATGAAGAATGCATACGTTGAGTTTTGAAAGGGAAGGCCCTGCACTAGCCATTCCAGCAAACCGGAAGCTCTTTTTCTCGTCATTCCCGACATTTTTTATCGGGAATCTATCCTTTTCTCGGTCATGCCTGGCATTTGTAATCGTGCATCTATCTTCGCTTCGTTTCGGATGGATCCCCGCTGACGACTAGCGGGGATGACGGCTGGCGTGTTTTCTATTTAGACCGCATGCTCAATTCTATCTGACAGTTTCCGTTAATTGATGTCCTGGTTTTTTAAGAATAACGTGTTCTTTTTAAGTGCAATAAGACTTTAACCGAGTAAAGTGGATACAGTATATCGAGGTCAAGGAGGACAGGTTTATGTATGTCAGCGTCATTGGAACCGGGTACGTTGGATTGGTAACAGGGGCCTGTTTTGCGGAGTTTGGCTTGAATGTGCTGTGTATGGACACTGATGCCAGCCGGATTGCGGCTTTGGAAAAAGGCAAGGTGCCATTTTTTGAGCCAGGTCTGTCCGAATTGGTGACAAAAAATCTGACGGCCGGGCGTCTTCGATTTACCACCGATTTACACAAAGCCGTTGATGAAGCCCTTGTCATTTTTATTGCCGTAGGAACCCCTTCCCGTGAGGACGGGTCCGCTGATCTGTCCTTTATTGATGAAGTGGCCAAAGATGTGGGAACTCGGATGACGGGATATAAGGTGGTGGTGACCAAATCCACCGTGCCGGTCGGAACGGCAAAACGCATTCGATCGATTATTCAGGCAAACCAAACAACGATGTGTAGTTTTGGCGTGGTCTCGAATCCTGAATTCCTTCGGGAAGGATCGGCGATTGAGGATTTCATGCGGCCCAATCGTGTGGTTATTGGAGCCGACAGTCCGGAATCAGTGGCGATCATGAAAGATTTGTACCGCCCCTTGTATATCCTTGAAGCGCCAATTGTGATTACTGATGTTCCAACCGCTGAAATGATCAAATACGCCTCGAACGTGTTCTTGGCCACGAAAATCTCATTTATTAATGAAATGGCCAACCTCTGCGAACGGGTTGGCGCCGATGTGCAAATGGTGGCCAAAGGGATGGGATTAGACAAACGGATCGGGTCGAAATTTCTGCATGCGGGTCCAGGGTATGGAGGTTCGTGTTTTGGAAAAGATACCGCCGCTCTGATCAATATCGGAAACGAAAATGATTGTGAAATGACTATCGCCAAGGCCACCAAACGGGTGAACGACCAGCAGAGAGTCCGGATGATGGAGAAAATTCGAGAAGTGGTCGGGGAGTTGCGGGGGAAAACCATTGCATTACTCGGATTAGCCTTTAAACCCAACACGGACGATATTCGCGATTCACCGGCGTTGTATCTCGCAGAGCAGATTATGAAAGCGGGGGGGACCGTGCGGACCTATGATCCGGAGGCCTTGGAGGTATCGATGAAGGTGCTGCCAACCATGGTCCCCTGTCAGGATGCCTACCACACGATGGAAGGAGCAGATGCCGTGGTCTTGGTCACGGAATGGAACCAGTTTAGAAATCTGGATTTTGACCGGGTTCGGGCCGCAGTGACCTCTCCGATTTTTATCGATCTTCGCAATGTCTATGAACCGCAACGGATGGAAGATCAGGGATTTTATTATCTCTCGGTGGGACGAAAAACCGTGGGAATCCATCCCTCCCCAAAAAGCTAAGGGATCGCAAGGCCGCACGGAATCGGGAAGCGTGAGGGGTCAGGCGTAGGATGCTAAAGAGTACCGTTCCTTATTCACTTCTCACTTTTTACTGGTTCGGAGAATTGCTGCTGGAGGACTCTTCGGCCATTGGGCCAGACTCAGGACCGGCTTTTTCGATATTCCCTATTTGCGTTTATAGCCCATGCGGTCCAACACCTTCATAATGCGTTTTTGAAGCTTTTCATCGGCTTCGCCTAATGCCAGGGCCAATGGCTCCACTGCCGGTTTCCCAATCTTTCGAAGAATTTCGGTGGCCGATTGCCGAATGTCGTCTTCTTCAGAAACCAAAAGGGGCACGACATCAGCGACACAGGGTGCTCCTATTTTGATCAAGGCTTCGTAGGCACGCTGCCGGACATCACCCACTTCATCATTGAGCATTTCCACCAACGGCTTCACCGCTGCTTCCACCCGGAGTTCGCCGAGCACTTCAATGGCATGCTTGCGATTGAGCCAGTGCGTATCGGTCAGATCTAGGAGTGCGGCATCGGCTCGTTGAATATTGGGATCTTTGGATCGGATGCGAAAACTTTTGACGATTCGTTTGCCGTCTTCTTCAACGACGCGAAGAGTGGCCCCGTCACCGATTTTGATCTTTTTCAGGTCTTCGACAGCTTCTTCACCGACATCCATCAGAACGGTCTTCCCATCGTACGCCAAGAGTTCGACCTCGATTTGTTTTGTCTCAAGATTGATCGCGGTGACGTTTTCGGTCACAAGGTTAAACCCATCTTTTTTCGTGCCGCTCTTGGGGCCGATCGAAATGAGTTTTGCGGGTGCTTCATTTGCCATGATGGTGTAGTGTCCTTCGTTATTGAGTTAAAAAAGCAAAAAGATCATGTCGTGTTATGAATGGGAAGGACCGGGTGTCCATCCCAAGCTCGCCAAGGCACCCTCAGCCGTGTCCCGAACCATTTCATTCTCATCTTCAAGCAACGGGACCAACGAATCGATGGCCCGACCATCTTTGAAGCGAGCCAGGGCTTCTGCGGCATTCCGGCGCACAAGCCAGTCCTCATCAGTGAGCGCTTGCATTAATGAATCCAAAGATCGAGGATCGCCGATTTTTCCCAACGCTTCTGCCGCGTGCCGGCGCACAATCCAGTTCGAGGCCTGCAGGCCTTCTATTAAGGCATCAGTCGCGCGGGAATCTCCCAGCTTTTTCAAGACCCTTGCGGCATCCTCCCGGAGGGTCGCGTCCATTAAGGCATCCACTAAGGCGGGAACCGCATCAGGATGACCAATACGTTCCAACGCCCAAATGGCGGCGGTGCGCACACCACCATCCTTGTCATGACGGAGGGCATGGACTAAAGGTTCCACCGATTTGATCGCACGGAGTTTCCCGAGAGCAGTGGCCGCCTGTTCCCGAACAGACCATTCTTCATCGTCTTTCAGCGCCTCAATCAGGGGATCAACGGCCGGTTCCCCAATTTGAACCAAGGCGCTCGTGGCCGCCTCACGAACCACACAATCGTCTTCCAAAAACATATTAATCAGCTTCGGAATAGCTTCTGAACCAGCTTCTCCGAGCCGAGAGGCGGCATGATTCCGAAGGGCTTCATTGTCATCGCGAAGCGCCGACAACAAGGGATCTACGTGGTTACCTTCCGTCATGGGTCATTACTCCTTTACTCCTTACCAGCCCAGGCTTCTTCATCCATGCCCATTTGTGCAGTGGCGGCCTCCAGTTTGTCAAGGATGACCCCTGAATTATAGGAAATCAGGCCATCCCGGTCCGTCTTTAATCGGGCAAATAGTTCCATATGTGGTCGTAGGACTTCGACATCTTTCACTTTCTCCAGGGCTTCGACGGCCAGGATGCGAAGAGGCCGAATGGGAATGGCCTCAATAAACAACTCAACCGGCCGGGGATCGCCGATGAGCCCCAGGGATTTCAGCGCATGTTCTTTCACGCCCGTGTCATTGTCCGACCGGAGTCGGATCATGAGGGGTTCCACCGCTCGAATATCGCCTATTTTTCCAAGGGTGTCAGCGGCGGCTTCCCGAACCACCCAGTCATCGTCCTCCAGGTATTCAATCAGAATTTCAACGATGGGCCGGCCAATACGATGCAGTTGTATGACCGATTCCTGCCGCACGCCTTCCTTCAACTCGGATTCTTCCACGGCCCGCAGGTCGTCCATGGTTTGATCGACCCGGTCTCGAATCGCACCCAATTTGCGCAAGGCATCCGTGGCCAGGTCACGAAGATCGGGGTCGGACATGGCATCAACGAAACCATCCGCCGATCGAGGATCAAGGAGATGGGCGAGAATTTCTGCGGCCCGGAGACGGATGGCTCGATCGGGATCCTTGAGCCGTTCCGAAAGTGGGCCGATAGACGTGGGAATGACCCCGAGGAGAGCCGCCACTTTTTCTTGGAGCGTATCGTCGCGTAAATGCTCTAAGAGTGCAGCCGCCGTGGCTTCATCCAAAATACCAGCCATATGCTCCAAAGCATCCACGGCCGCCTGTCGGACCTGCTCATCCTCATCCTTCAGTAATTGAGCGAGTGCCAAACCGGCTCTGGGATCCCGTAGGCGGGCCAACATTTTCACGGCCTCCACCTTATAGTGGGTCGTGCCGGTTGTTATGGCTTGAATAACGGCTTCGACGGCCTTGGGTCCACCCTTCATACAGGTGGAGGTGGCCCGCATTCGGCGCCAGTCTTCCTCGTGATCTAGTTCAGAGATGATGGTTTCGAATGTTTCTTTCGGCATGGTCAGGTCTTTCAGTTAGATGCGTATCTGTCCCGGCCGCCAGCCGAGGTGAGAAAGAGATTCCAACACATGACGACGGAGATTGTCATTCTTGGTCGTTTTTAAGAGCTTTAACAGTGGATTCACGGCTGCTTGGCCAAACTGTGTCAGGGCTTCACCGGCTTCTGTCCGCAAGAGCGTAGTTTGCAGCGCTTGAATGAGGGTTGGAATAGCCTGTGGGTCCCGAATCTTTCCCAAGGCCTTTACTGCGGCTTCCAGTGGAGGAAGGTCTTGTTTGTATTGAGGGTCGGTGCATCCTTCCATGCGATCTTCGTAGGCTTCCTTAGGTAGCGAGTTGACCAAAGCGATTAACATGGGAATGGCTTCGGCGGATCGGATCTGGCCGAGTGCTTCAATCGAGGGCAATTTGAGTGAAGGCGTATCGAGGGCGAGGGACGATAGCAACAGAGGAATGGCGCGGGGATCACCAATCTGTCCAAGTGCTCGCACGGCGTCCTGGCGGACGGCAGTATCGGAATCTTCGAGAACCAGAATCATCAAATGCCCTACCGCCTCCTGTGGTTTCAAGAGGGCTAAGGCTTCCACCGCACGCAACCGGATTTTCCAATTTGGATCCTTTAATTTTTCCAACAGTTTGGGAATGCTGGTGTCGCCGATGGCTTGAATGGCCCGTCCGGCTTCTTCTCGCACGGCGGGCACTTTATCCTGGAGAAGCAAGATCAGCGTATCAATGGCTTGGGAGTTCTGAATGCGACCAAGGCCCTTGGCTGCCGACATGCGCACAATCCAATTTTGGCCCAATGCCGCGGACAGTAAGGGTTCTAAGACTTGCTCGTTGGCGATGGTGGCTAGGATACAGGCAGCCGATTCCTGCACCTGAAGATTGGTATCCTGGAGGCAAAATCCTAAGGAGAGAATAGCCGGTTCACCAAGCGCCTTTAGGGCAGAGGTTGCGGCTTCCCGCACGGCACGGTCCGAGTCACGAAGCGCCCGAATCAATGGTTGAACGCTGCGGGGATCGCCAAGACGTCCGAGGGCAACCGCCGCATCTTCGCGCACTCCCCAATCCTCATCGTCCAGAGCGGAAATATGTTCGGCGACCGAGTCGATCATGTCTGTTCCACGTTGAGGAATTGGGATCACGCCTTCGAGAGACGCGGGTCCTCCCTACCATTAGGGAAAACCCGAATGTCGACGTTACCATACGATTTTTTGGGGGGTCAATGAGGAAGAGGAGAGGTCGACTGTGCGGGTGGTTGGTGGATTCTACACCGATCGAAACACCGCTAATAGGTCGCTCAGCGCTAACATTTTGATTTTCAGAACGTCATGCTCCTGGTGCAGGCTGTCTTTTATGGTTTGATTGGTTGGGGTTTTCAAAAATTGTTCACACAGTGTGGTGATCCGTTGAAATTCCGTCTCCGCCTTGTTCTTGACCACCCGGTTTGTGGCGAGAAGCTCCGTCACCTGAGTATGTGTCTCGGTCAGATGTTTTTGGAATTCTCCTTCAGGGAGTGAGCGTTTGGTTGCCTCATCCAGGCATCGATCGATGTATTGGGAGAGAAGGACATAAAATCTTACCAACGTTTCGGTCGTGGTGATGTGCGGGAGATCTGTTTTGGATTCTGGCATACTGGTTCCTTTCAGGTTGAGCCTTTTAGTTGAGTCATGTAGAAGTTAGTGCTGGATTTCAACCAGGCGTCCTATCGCCATTCTGTCAATAACGGTCAGATGGTGCAAGTCCAGAATAATGTGTCGAGGGAGACGGGCCTTCTCGGTTTGGGATAACGCGATATAAAAGGGGATGATGGTCTCAGAATCGGGTAGGTGGCGTTATCGGGCTGTGAAATCCTGGGGAAATTCCCCTCATAAGTTTTAAAGATCCATTTCGAGGAAGGGAGAAAACTCTATTGTTGCCAAAGGGAAATGATCGGATCATACGGAATTTATGATTTTTGCCTTACAGCTTTAGGATATTTATGAGGAATCCATCTTGGGGTTTTCACGTCGAAAACGCGCTGGCCGGTGAACGCATCGCACTTATGTCCCCAACTCTCATGTCAATGTGATGTCCTGTGAAGCCGGGTTTCGCCCCGGCGGACGAGGCCCTTTTGTTTCGGCAAAAGGCCCACGCCTTCAAGGTGGAAGACAAGGAACCATGGATGGGAATTATTTGAAATCTCTATAATTCTGGTTAAGCGTTAGACTACTTGCGGATTTCCTCATGGAAAGATTTGAGGAGGGAGAGGAGGAGGATGAATCGAAGAAATTATTGATCGGTTAGTAACGACGAATTTCAGGGCGAGGCTGGTTTCCATTTCAGATAGTCGACCGGTTTCATAATGGAAATGCCCCGGAAGGGATTCAGCACGAGTAAATCCTCATCGCCGGTGACGATGACCTTGGCTTGTCCGTTTACGGCCACCTCTAATATGTGATTATCCCGCACATCGCGGCAATCGTGAACGGCATGAAGAATCGGGACCATCTCAACGATTCGTCCGAGCATTCGCAAAAATTCTTCCCGGTCCTGGATACTGACGTAGACATCAAATTTTTTCCTTCCTAGGACTTCGGCCAATTCATATAAGGTGGATTCTGACATCAGGATCTCCCCTTCATTCACGGCCTTGCTTACGGCTTGTCCAGGAATAGAATCCGGCACAAGAAGGCGGCTGACTATTGCGTTGGTGTCCAGGACGATTCGTGTTCTAGCCTTCATCAGCCAGAATTTCTACCAATTTTTTTTCTGTTAGGCCGCGATCTGTCGCTCCCTTTCCCACTCGGTCACAAAATCGCTGAAATTCTTCACGGTTTAACCCACAGACCCGCTCATACTCCTGAACTGAAAGCACCACGGCCACATCCCGTTTTTGCCGCCTAATCATGACCGGCTCTCGTTGAGCCGTATCAAGAATGGCTGCGAGACGTTGTTTGGCATCACTCGCGGATACGTATTGCATAGAAAATTCCTCCTTTGTTTATTTTAGACAAATTAGACGAAGTAGACAATTATGAATTTCGGTTAGATTCTTTGAGAATTGTGCTGTTTTGTTTCTTCTTGAAAGGATTTGAGGAGGGAGATGATGAGGATGATTATGACAAAGACAAACGGAAAGGCGGCCAGGATGGCGCCGGTTTGCAGGCCTTTGAGTCCTCCTGACCACAGGAGGATGGCTGCCGAAAGGGATTGAATCACTCCCCATGTGAATTTAATGCGATTCGGCGGGTTGAGGCTGCCGTTGGTGGTTAAGGTTCCCAAGACGAAGGTGGCGGAGTCGGCTGAGGTGATAAAAAACGTCCCGATGAGAAAGATGGCGATGAGCGACATGACCGTGCCCATCGGATATTGCTCCAACACCGTAAAGAGCAAGACCTCGATGCCCTGCGTTTCCATGACGGTTTTCAAGGAGACGTCCTGAAAGAGTTCTAAAGCAATCCCGGTTCCCCCAAAGACCGTGAACCAAA
Source organism: Nitrospirota bacterium (assembly GCA_029864405.1). Lineage (GTDB taxonomy): Bacteria > Nitrospirota > Nitrospiria > Nitrospirales > UBA8639 > Nitrospira_E. Next base: position 32,168 of record JAOTTP010000008.1, on the reverse strand, counting down.
AGGCACAAAAGAGCGACGGCACCAGCAACACGCCCAACACGAATTGGCGCACGGTCCGGCCTTTTGAAATTCTCGCGATGAAGGTGCCGACGAACGGTGCCCAGGCGATCCACCAGGCCCAATAAAACAACGTCCAGTTATGAATCCAGGTGGAATCTCGGAAGGGCGCCAGATTGAGGCTCATCGTGGGCAGGTTTTGGATGTAGTGGCCGAAAGTCGAGGGAAACACGGTCATGATGAAGTGGGTCGGGCCGAGAAACAGAAGGAAAAACAGGAGAGTCAGCGCCAGAATCATATTCAGATTACTGAGGTATTTGATGCCGCGATGGAGTCCGGTTTGAGCGGACAGCATGAAGAGCACTGTGACAATGGCGATCACGACTAATTGAGTAGTGAGGGTATTGGGCACGTCAAACACATAAAATAATCCTCCGCTGATCTGCACGGCTCCAAATCCCAGAGAGGTCGCCACGCCGAAGACTGTGGCAAAGACGGCGATGATATCCACGGTGGTGCCCAGTGGCCCGGTGGCATGCCTGCCTAGAACCGGCTGGCAGGCAGCACTAAACAGACCCGGTGTGCCTTTTCGAAATTGAAAATAGGCGAGGGCCATCCCCACCATGGTGTAGATGCCCCAAGGGTGAAGCCCCCAATGGAAAAATGAATATTGCAGCGCCAAGCGGGCGGCTTGAGGCGTTCCTCCTTCGCCGATGGGTGGATCGTGAAAATGGGAGGTGGGTTCGGCGACTCCCCAAAACACTAGTCCGATGCCCATGCCTGCGCAAAACAGCATGGCAAACCAGCTGAGCAGAGGAAATTCAGGTTTGGCCCCATCCGGTCCAAGCGGAATATCACCCCATCGGGAAAATATGAGACAGAGAGCGCAAACAAGAAAACCCGTTGCTGCCAGGACATACAGCCAGCCAAACGAATCGAGAAGAGACGTTTGGAATGCGCCGGTGATTTTGGCCAAATGTTCCGGGGCTATCCCGCCCCACAATAAGAAGAGGAGTGCGAGGGCGCAGGAGATGTTGAAGACAAGGGTGGTGGATTTCAGTGGGTTCATGGAGCGATAGAATTGAATGGGGAAGGCTAGGCCTTACCATAATTGGCGTTGATGAACAAGGAAAACTCAGATCATGCCAAGCCGAAAAGAATTATGGTGATGTGTAAATTTTTGCGTAGGTGGCGGTGTATGACGTGTGTAGTCATAAGCCTTTAAGACCTTTTGATTACATGAGGCATGTTGGATTTGCTCAATGACGGGTAAATGGTCGAAAGGGGTTGCTAAGAGGGACCTCACGGGTTAGATTGAACCTCTGACGCAACAATCGGGCCTTCCTTACGCTCGCAGGAGAAGTTCGGAGGCCTTTTTTATTTCTGGTCCATTGAGACAGAGCGCAGCTCTTCCTTTGCGGGATTTGCCAATCGAATACGGTTAATGAGAAGTGGAAATCGCATGACCTTTACTCACTTGTACCCATCACTCAAGAAGGTGGTGAGGGCAGCGGCCCTCCAGGAGGTGTTCCCATAATGACTGAGAAAGCCACGATAACCGGTCGCGAGCAAATGTATGGAGATAACCCCATTGCTCAAAGAAAAACGGATTTGTACAAGCAGGAGTATGTCCAGAGTTTTGTGCAAAAATGGGACGCCTTGATTGACTGGGAGGCCCGTGCCTCCAGTGAAGGTGATTTTTTTATCCGGCTTTTGAAGGAGCGGGGCGTCAAACGCATATTGGATGTCGCGACGGGAACCGGGTTTCATTCCATTCGGCTCTTGCGTGCCGGGTTCGATGTCACCAGTGCGGATGGCAGTCCGGAAATGTTAGCCCAAGCCTTTGAGAATGCTCGACGAGCCGGCTTTATTATGCGGACCATTCATGCCGATTGGCGCTGGCTGAGCCGGGATATTCACAATAAATACGATGCGGTGATTTGTCTGGGGAACTCTCTGACCCATCTTTTTTCCGAGCAAGACCGGCGAAAAGCCTTGGCCGAATTTTACACCGCGCTGAGACATGACGGGATTCTGATTCTGGATCAAAGGAATTACGATGGAATTTTAGATCAGGGGTTTTCCTCGAAGCATGTGTATTACTATTGCGGGGACAATGTCAGCGCGGAGCCGGAACATGTCGATGAAGGGCTCGCCAGGTTCAAATATACTTTTCCCGATGGCGAAGCGTTTCATTTAAATATGTTTCCGCTGCGGAAAGAATATACACGTCGGCTCATGAATGAGGTTGGTTTTCAGCAAGTGAAAACCTATGCGGACTTCCAAGAAACCCATAAAGTTGAGGATCCTGATTTTTATGTTCATGTGGCGGAAAAACTCTATAAAAATGAGGAACGCCCGACCACCATCATGGGAAAATTTGGAAATCTCAATTATTCCACCACTGTGGACACGGCTCGGGACTATTACAACAGTTCTGATGCTGACCGGTTTTATGCCACGATTTGGGGTGGCGAAGATATCCACATTGGACTGTACACATCTGACAAGGATTCGATTTTTGATGCCAGCCGACGGACCGTGGAGAAAATGGCGGCTTCTGTCAAGAATCTTAATTCGAAGACCCGGGTGTTGGATATTGGGTCGGGGTACGGAGGCTCAGCGCGTTATCTCGTGAGACAATATGGGTGTCAGGTTGGATGCCTGAATTTGAGTGAAATCCAAAATAAGCGGAATCGAGAACTCAATCAGAAAGAGCGAATGAGTTTAGCGGTTAATGTCATTGACGGGAGTTTTGAGGATATTCCGATGCCGGATGGCAGCGTTGATCTCGTGTGGTCGCAGGATGCCATTCTGCATAGTGGTGACCGTAAAAAAGTCTTTGAAGAAGTGTTCAGGGTGTTGGCCAAAGGTGGGCAGTTCATGTTCACCGATCCTATGCAAAGTGCGAAGTGTCCGCCTGATGTGTTGAAACCAATTCTGGACCGAATCCATTTAGATTCCTTGGGATCTATTGAATATTATCAACAATTGGCCAACGATCTTGGATTTAAAGAAGTACAGATTGTGAATTTATCCAAAAATTTACCAGCGCACTATAGTCGGGTGCTCCAAGAACTTGTTGCGCAACACCACACGCTCATTCGTGTCTGTACCGAGGAATATCTTGCCAGTATGAAGGTTGGGTTGCAGTACTGGATCGATGCCGGAATGGCAGGGCATCTCACATGGGGAATTTTGCACTTTCAGCGGGACTGACAGAGGGAAAAATTGGGGTTGGCCCCGCCCCACCCCGGGAATTGGAAAGTATTACCGTTCGATTTTCGGGGGTTTGGCCGGCATGGCGAAGTCACCGCTCTTGCCAAAGCGGCCTTCCCCTCCCTCACCTAACACATTCGAGGTATCGGTATATTCAATCTCTCTGGTCTCTTTGCTGACGCCTTCTGTTGGTTTCCACCCGAGTTTATCCAGGGTGTCTAAGACCGTTTTTTTGAGGGCACCTCCTGCCGTCATTCGAGTGGTAGCAAACGCGAGAACCCGCTCGCTTTCTTGCTGGACCTTAGATAAGTCCGGGTCATGGAGGAACCACACGAGTGGCTCAATGGCGGCGTCTCCAATTAACACCAAGGAATTGGCGGCATAATCCCGAAGGACCAGGTCTTTGAGTAACAGCACCAAATCCGGAATGACTTTGGGATGTCGGAAATGACCCAGGGCGGTCGCCGCGGCTTCTTTAATTAAGAGTTCTTCGCTGATAATGCAGCCAGGGGTTGGCTTCCCTTCTTGATGGATGCCTTTGCCCTTTAACGCGTCCAGGACGGGAGGGTAGGCGCGAGGATCTCCGATCATGCCTAAGGAAGCGATGGCGTGGCGTTTGACTGCCCCATCTTTCATGGCTTCCATGAGGGCATCCACTGCACGGGCATCTCCAATATTGCCCAAGGCAATTGTGGCATCTTCGCGAACAGCTCGATCGGGGTCTTTTACCATGTCGATGAGGGCATCGACGACACGAGCCTCACGTACCCACACTCGCCCCATTTGATAGTCCGTCGTCATGCCCCCTAAGGTCCGAACGGCGTGACAGCGCACGACGAAATGGGGATCTTTGAGGGACTCAAGTAAGGCATCGACCGATTCTTTTCCAACATACATCAACGCGGTTCCTGCGGTTTCCCGCACGATCTTGGACGTATCTTTAAAGAGTTTAATCAGTGTTGGAATGGCCTTTGCGTCTCCAATTTTGCCTAAGGCTTCTGCCGCGGCACTCTTGACTGCACCATCCCGGTCTCGACACACAAGAGCCAATCCTTGGACCGCTTGAGGGTCACGCAATTCTCCCAAGGTTTTGGCAGCCTGTTCGCGCACTCGCCACCGCTTGTCTTTTAAGGCATTCAGTAATTGGGGGATGACACCTTTCCCCATGGAAGCCATTGCCTGAACGGCTTCAGCTTGGACTTCCATCATGCTGTCGTTGAAGAGTGCAATGAGGCCTTCAATGGCTTTCTCTCCGCCGATTTTGGCTAGTCCCCATCCCACGTGAGATCGGACCGACCAATAGTCATCTTCGATGGCCACTAAGAGAGGTTCTAGGGTGCTTGGGTCACCTTTTTCTGCAAGGGCCTTCGCCGCTTCCTCGCGGGTGGCATCATCGACATCTTCTAGGGCATCAAGCCAATCTTGCACCGAATTCGACATGATCTTCCTTTTTATCCCGTCGGATTACTTCGGATAGTCCGGTTCTTGGGGATAGGGTTGCGTATGGGTACAACGAATGGTCAGGACTTGTGTCCCTCGTCCATCAATACATTGGTCAAGTGTGGGCGCGAATTCCAAGGTTCCGGATAAGGTCACTTTGAATAAGAAATCAAAGGTAAAAGTCCCAAAACGATATTCTCCAGGCTTGAGGTTCAGTGTTCTGGACTCAGAGGTTTTGTATGCGTCCATATTGATGGGATCTTTTGTCCAGATTAACGGAGTGATGCCTGGCACATGCCACCAAGTGGTGGGGGTGAGCGCACTCGGATTTACGGTAATGGGAAACTCTCGCAACAGAGGATTAACTGGATCTGTGGCATGTCCTGGTTGAACAAGCAAAGGGAATACACCGATGAGGAACAGGCAGAAGATGCTATGTCCGAATTGCCGGTGAAATGGTGTTCGATTCATGGTCTTCTTACTTTTTTAGGGGTTCATTTCCAGTGGTTTGTCGTTCTGGAACTGCCTGGAAAATATCATCAATAGCGTGGCTGTCCCATTCGGTATGCGTCTCTAACCCGAGGGCATACATGATGGTCGCCCCCGTATCTAATAAGGAAACTGGTTGTGTGATGGGGTAATTACGCTTGATGTTCGCGCCCCAGGCAATCCAGGGAATCGTGGCATCTAAATCAGTTGGGGGCACGCCGGCAGAAACTGGTTTCGCACCATCTTGAGTCGTACGAAGAGGGCCGCTATTCAGCCCAGTGATAATCACCATCGTTTTGTCCAATACTCCATGTTCTTTATACGTTTGGATGATTTGGTCCACAGCGGTGTCGATAGATGTTAAGGCTGCGGAATATTTTTGGGAGTCCCAACCGTATTTCTGTCCAACCTTGGCTGCCGTAGGCAGATGCACCAATAACAGGTTTGGCATTCCAAATAGCCGGAACCCATAGCCTTTCTCGCTGGTGATTTTTTCTAAAAAGTCTTTGATGTATATCGCTGCCGTTTCAGGTGTGCATTGGGGTTTGGAATAGCCACAGACTTGCGAGTCGACGTAAATTTCCGGTCGGACCAATTGATAGAGCCGTTCATCCATAAGAAAGACCCCGGTGTCTTTTCCTCCAGCCAGATCCATATAATCAAAGACGGTGGGGGAGCGCATAAATGCGCGTGCAAAATCGTACGTTTCCCACTCGGCTGTCACCCGATGCTTTTTGACCGGAAGGCCGGTGAGCAGAGAGGCCATCGCCGACACCGTGAGGGGTGGTGTAATGGATTGTGCGGACCAAGTTACGACTCCGTCCTTGGCCAACCGAGCCATGGTTGGAGTAGCGTCGCCTTGAAGAGATGATGATTTGATTCCTTCCAACACGACCAGAATGATGTGTTCGGTTTGTGTGGCTGAAGCAATCGAGGGTGTTCCGGCAATCAGCGCAAGCCAGGTCAGGCTAAAGCCTAGGAGGAAATGCCGGATGAGGTGACCACGATGATGTCGGTGGTGGTGTACTCTGGAAGTGCTCATGATTTCTGCCCTGCTCCACGTCAAAAAATATAGATGAAATTAGGAATAAACCTTATTGTATTGGATTAGATCTCTCCCTCACTAGTGAGACGAATGATCGGATCTGAACTTATCATGCAGATTTTCAGGCGGTCAACCAACTGAAAGGGGCGGTCGTTTTTTTTCCATTTCAGGAGGCCAAGAATTTTTTGGCTTCTCTTGCCCTAGGGCTAGGGTATCCATTATGTAATGGGGTCCTCACGCACAGATGGTTCCCAATGCCTCACGAAAATAATTTCCAACATTCCACTTATTCCAAGTTGGATCCTGGTGCACGGGTGGACTACCGGTCCTTTCAGCCGGGAGCGGCTCCGGATTCTCCTGCGTGGGGTCAAGCGATGGCTGGCATTGGCCAACACATGGTCAAATCCCGAGTGAAGGGAATCCTTTTCCTTAATGGCCATCCGTTTATGGATCTCTTCGGGGTTGCCAGATTAGATGAGGTCGGAGGTTTAAAGCGAGGATATTCCAGAGGAATATCAGGCTTAGAGTCGTTGTTGGCACTCCTTCGCCCTGCGACAAACGGCATTTGTCTCCGGGATGATTCCCTTCAGCCTCCTATAGCGAACGATGCGCCAACTCACAAAAAGTTGGACGTGCTCGCCCAGGAAGTAGGAAATTTTTCCTCTGCGTATGTAAGGAAATTTGAGCATGCCCTGACTCAAGGGAGCGGCCAATCGATTCCTTGTGGTCGATATGTCTGGTCCTCGATGAATCATCATGTTGGCCGGGTTGAAGCCGCAATACACCTCTTATTATATCTTCAAGAATGGAGTTCGGGGCTTGCCCTGACAAAGGAAGATCGGCTTCTCATCGTTGGCCATGGTCATGCCGGTCAGGTCTTAGCCTTATTGTCGAATATTCTGACCCGCGGGGAATCGGAGGGGAGGGGGCGTGTTTTTGAGATTTTGGCCAAATATTGGCAAGCGTGCCCTTCAGTGGATCGGTCTGTAGAACAACTTGAACGCCTGTATCGGTTTATCATGGATCAATCGGTGTTGAACGGCTCGACAGTCGATGTCGTGACGTTGGGAACCCCCGTCCGCTATGGCTGGGATACCGAGGGGGTTGGTCATTTGCTTCATTTCGTAAATCACCGTGTGATTCGAGCCGATGGGAAGCGTTGGTTGGCTAAAATGGAATTACCTCAAATTGCGTGGGAAATGCCCTATCAAACGGGAGGCGATTACGTACAACAATTGGCGGTGGCTGGCACGGATGCTCTTCCGGATAGTCCGGAGGCTGTACAGGCCAATGTTGATTTTCGAGAAATTTTTGAACCGTATGACGGCTTTGAGCGGTGGCTGGAATGTACCCGGCGCACGACCCGATGTGCTAATGACGGACAATGTTTATTAGTGGAATATGGGGTACAAGCAGAAGAATCTCCTCGTCAGCATTTGTTCGGCCATTCATGCTATACCCAGAGCCGTGCCATGTTGTTTCTGGCGACTGAAATCGCACAGGCTTTCTATTCACCAGTAGGGTAGTTTAGGGTAAAGATCATTTTGGTTGCAGCCGCAGCGGCAAAATTCTGGAATTTTTCAGTCGATGGGTTATGAATCGTGTTGCCTCTGTTCCGCCTATAACTCTGGGCCATTCGTCTCACTCCTTATAGATCCAAAGACACATTGATTCTCTTTGAATCCGTGTGATATCAACACAGGGTTTGCTAAGAAGGCTGAAGAGGTTCCGTTGCCTTAATCAATTTTGTAAAGTTCCCTCAACCCTTTTATAGAGATAACCCTTATGATTGTTGGCGTCATTCAAGAAACGTATCCTGGTGAACACCGAGTCGCGCTAGTTCCAGCCGTGCTTCCCTCCCTGAAGAAAGGGGGAATGGATGTCATTGTGGAATCCAAGGCTGGTGAGCAAGCGGGTTACCCTGACTCCGCCTATATCGAAAAAGGGGCGACCATTGCTTCCTCTCGGGCACAAGTGTTTGAAGAGGCTGATTGCCTTGTTCAGGTGCGGTTGTTGGGGGCTAATCCTACGGAAGGCCAAGCAGACTTAGCAGGTTTCCGCAAAGGACAGATGCTGATTGGAATGGCTGAGGCCTTAAGCGCCCCTCAATCGGTTCAAGCCCTTGCTTCTCGTGAAGTGACGGCCTTTGCTCTAGAACTGATGCCTCGCATTACCCGTGCACAAAGCATGGATATTCTTTCCTCCATGGGAACAGTAGCTGGCTATAAAGCGGTGCTTATTGCCGCCAGTTCCCTGCCAAAAATGTTTCCCATGCTCATGACGGCGGCCGGAACAGTCACTCCTGCGAAGGTTTTGATCATTGGCGCCGGTGTTGCAGGATTGCAAGCCATTTCTGTGGCGAAGCGATTAGGAGCTGCCGTAGAGGCATATGATATTCGCCCTGCCGTCAAAGAGCAGATTTTAAGTTTAGGCGCCAAATTTGTTGAGCTGCCATTGGAAACGGGCGCTGCCGAAGATAAAGGGGGGTATGCCAAAGCCCAGGATGAAACCTTTTACAAAAAACAGCGAGAGTTGTTGGGGCAAGTTATTGCCACCAGTGATGTGGTGATTTCCACGGCGGCTGTGCCTGGGAAAAAAGCCCCGATTCTGATTACGGCGGACATGGTTGCGGGTATGGCGCCAGGATCGGTTATTGTGGATTTGGCCGCAGAACGTGGCGGGAATTGTGAACTGACCAAACCTGGCCATACTATCGTGGCTCATGGTGTGACGATTCATGGTCCTGAAAACTTGTCCTCAACTGTGCCGTTTCATGCCAGTCAAATGTATGCCAAAAATGTGGCGACCTTTCTACTTCATTTAGTGAAAAAAGGGGAGGTTCAACTTGATATGAACGACGAAATCACGAAAGAAACCATGCTGACGCGAAATGGGGAAGTCGTTCAGCCGCGAATTCGAGAAGTGTTGGGGCTCCCGGCTCATTCGGCGTAAGAACGAGGGAATTGTTATGGAAATGTTTCTCATGTCGTTTACGGTTTTTGTGCTCGCGATCTTCGTGGGCTTCGAGGTCATCACGAAGATACCGCCCACCCTTCATACTCCGTTGATGTCAGGTTCTAACGCCATTTCAGGTATCACCTTAGTGGGGGCCATTGTTTCTACAGGGACCGAACTGTGGATTACCACGGTTTTGGGTTTTCTTTCTGTGGTCTTGGCGACCATCAACGTGATCGGCGGTTTTATGGTGACGAACAGAATGTTGGCCATGTTTAAAAAGAAATCCTAAGCCTATGTACGATTTTATCATTAGTTTTTCATACCTCATCGCCTCTGTCCTATTTATTTTTGGTCTGAAGGGGCTCACCCATCCTCGAACGGCAGTTCGAGGGAATCTCCTGGGTGCCTGCGGAATGTTGCTGGCTGTGGTGGTGACTCTTACCGATCGACATATTGTTAGTTATGAGTACATTATTTTGGGATTGGTAGTGGGTGGCGCTATTGGTGCAGTGTTGGCGATACGCATAGAGATGACCTCTATGCCAGAGATGGTCGCACTCTTGAATGGATTTGGTGGCGCTGCCTCGATCTTTGTGGCTGGGGCCGCTTTGATTGAAGGTTCTTCATTAACTGATTCACCCATTCTTCAATTGACGATTGCCACGGCTGCATCAGGATTAATCGGGGCTGTGACGTTTTGGGGTAGTCTGGTGGCCTTTGGAAAGCTGAAGGGATTGATTTCCGAAAACGCAGTTTTGTTTTCCGGGCAACAAGTGATTAATTCTATTTTAGCTTTATTGGTGCTCGGGTTGAGCATTGGGGTAGTCACAAATCCTGAGAGCTTCTCCCTATACTGGCTGTTAGTCGGGGTGGCATCCGTGCTGGGAATTCTGCTTGTGTTGCCTATTGGTGGTGCGGATATGCCTGTGGTGGTGGCGTTATTAAATTCCTATTCGGGGTTAGCGGCGGCCGCGACAGGTTTTGTGCTTTCCAATAATGTCCTCATCATTACCGGTTCATTGGTTGGTGCGTCTGGGATAATCCTGACGCATATTATGTGTAAATCCATGAACCGCTCGTTGACCAATGTCTTGTTTGGGGTGATGGGGCCTTCAGGCGAGGGTGGCCAAACTGCAGATGAAGTGTATGGTGGAAAAGTTAAGTCGGCATCTCCGGAAGAAGTCGCTTTGCTGTTTGATGCGGCGCGGCGGGTGGTGATTGTTCCGGGTTATGGAATGGCCGTATCCCAAGCTCAGCATCCGGTCGCAAGCCTGGCCGCCCTTCTAGAGAGTCGTGGGACAACGGTGGAATATGGTATTCATCCTGTGGCCGGAAGAATGCCTGGCCATATGAATGTGCTGATGGCTGAAGCAGATGTTCCCTATGATGCGTTGAAGGACATGGATGAGATTAATCAAACCATTGATCAGGTGGATGTGGTCCTAGTTATTGGTGCCAACGACGTGGTGAACCCATTGGCTAGAACTGATCCAAGTAGTCCGATTGCGGGAATGCCCATCATTGATGTCGATAAGGCAAAAATAGTAGTGGTGATTAAGCGCAGCTTGAGTCCTGGGTTTGCTGGAATTCCTAATCCCTTATTCGCCTTGGATAATTCCTTGATGTTATTTGGGGATGGTAAGAAGATGGTATTGGATATTATTGCGGCATTAAAAGACTCGTAAGGCGAGAGTTGGTCTTTTTAAGCTGCGCTATTGTAAAACTTATAATTTGTTGATTTTAAATGGAAATTAATAAATCTGTGTATCATTTTCGTCTTGCATAGGCTTTGCGCCCGTGATAAAGTAACAACCTTGGAAACAGGGTATTGGCTTCTAAATTATAAATGTCGATTTAATCTTTAAGTTTGAGGGAAACGTGGAAGTACGAGTTATCAATAACAACGTAGAAAAAGCTTTGAAAGTCGCCAAGAAAAAATTAGCGGCAGAGGGTTTATTTCGGGAATTGAAACGGCGGAGATTCTATGAAAAGCCTAGCGTAAAGAAAAAAGGGAAAGAACGTGAAGCCGCCCGTCGCCGCCAAAAATGGCTTTCAAAAAATAGAATGTTTTAGTTTTCTAATAACTTGCTAAATCAATCATCGCATTTTCCCTTTCCTTATTTTCCGCCCGCCTAATCAGCCTAATCAAATGAAGAATATGAAGGAGGACGACATCCACGTCTTCCTTCGCTTGGTCAAGAAGGCCATTAAAGAATCGCCTGTACCTGTCGTTGCTCACCTTGCCGAACAAGGCTCCGATCCTTTTAAAATTCTGATTGCCTGTATTTTGAGCTTGCGAACTCGTGATCAAACGACCGCCGAAGCCAGCGAGCGGTTGTTTGCCATTTCTTCTGACCCATATTCAATATCAGAAATGGACCTAAAGAAAATAGAAAAGGCGATTTTTCCAGTAGGGTTTTTTCGCATAAAAGCTAAGCAAATTCAGGCGATGAGTCAAAAGATTTGTAACAATTTTAATGGGAAGACTCCTGATACTATTGAAAATCTGTTATCCTTGCCAGGTGTCGGACGAAAAACAGCTAATTTAGTCGTTACTTTAGCCTATAAAAAGCCGGGAATTTGCGTGGATACCCATGTCCATCGAATTTGTAATCGATGGGGTTATGTCTTTACCAAAACCGCTGATACAACAGAGCAGGCTCTTCGAGAGAAGCTCCCTCGGATGTGGTGGATTCCTTTGAATGGGTTATTGGTGCCATTTGGCCAAAATATATGCACCCCCCTCTCGCCGTGGTGTAGCACGTGTGGCCTGAGTGAATTTTGTCCAAAAGTAGGCGTTTTATCCAGGCGTTAAGATTTTGGGGAAATTACAGAAAGTGAATTTGTTTTATATATGAGAGTGATTGGGAGTAACCAATTCTGGGAGTCCAGACTAATCAGGTGAATGCATTGAAAAGAATTTAGAGATGGAAATGAAGCAAGGAAGGGGGCTTAGTAATGGAAAGAGGTTCAGTTAAAGTCAGGAGTAAGCGGACTTTAAATTCCATTGGCTTCCCATGAAATTTCTTGTTTATTCTTGGTGAATGCCTTAATGAAGGAAACCAATGTTACCATTCAATCAATTGTTACCAATTGGTATCTTCTTGGTAAGAATTAAACGGTGAGTTTTTATTTTACCAATTATTTCATGCTGTTATGGATAATTTCATGAAATTACTTGGTAAAAACTTACTATTTGTTAAGTATATACAACGTTACCATTGAGAATCATTCCATTTTTTGTTATAGCTATTGGCTAATTTTAATTCAATTTAAACAATGGTTTATAAAATTTACAGGATAATAAAAAAAGGATCGATTCTTGCTCATTTAACTATTGCTATAATTTTTAGCCATTAAAATTAATTTAAGTATTGTTAATTCAAAAAAATACTTAGGAAGGGGAGGTGATAGGAAATTTAATGTTTGGTTTTATGAATGAAATCATGGACTTAATGTCCTGCACTTACTTAGGAGGTGTAAGCAATGTTTCTTTCTAGACGGCAATTTTTAAAAGTTTCCGCAGGCACCGTGGCTGCGGTCGCACTCGCCGATAAGGCTTTGGCCTTAACGGCATTGCAGCCAGTCATCGAAGTGGGTAATCCTCTCGGGGAATATCCAGACCGTTCATGGGAGCGGGTCTATCACGATCAATATCGATATGACAGTTCTTTTACCTGGGTATGTTCGCCCAACGATACCCATGCTTGCCGGATCCGTGCGTTTGTCCGGAATGGTGTCGTCATGCGGGTGGAGCAGAACTATGATCATCAAACGTATGAGGACCTCTACGGCAATCGTGGGACGTTCGCGCACAATCCGCGGATGTGTTTGAAGGGGTATACCATGCATCGTCGGGTGTATGGCCCTTACCGGTTGAAGGGACCATTGATGCGTCGGGGCTGGAAAGCCTGGATGGATGACGGGAGTCCTGAATTTACCCCGTCGGTCATGACGAAGTATAAATTTAATGCGCGTTATTTAGATGACATGTTGCGGGTGTCCTGGGATACAGCGTTTACCTATCTGGCTAAAGCCATGATCATCATTGCTGAGCGGTATAGCGGAGAAGCAGGCGCCAGGCGATTCCGTGAGCAAGGCTATCCACCGGAAATGATCGAAATGACCAAAGGGTCAGCCATTCGAGCCTTTAAGTTCCGGGCCGGCATGCCTATTCTTGGGGTAATTGGGAAAATGGGTATTACCCGGATGAATGGAGGCTGCGGAGCCTTATTAGATACCTACATCAGAAAAGTTCAGCCGGATCAGGCGCAAGGTGGTCGGTACTGGTCGAACTACACCTGGCACGGGGACCAAAACCCTGCCCATCCGTTCTGGAATGGTGTCCAGGCATCGGATGTCGATATGAACGACATGCGTTTTTCGAAATTAAACACCAGTTGGGGCAAAAACTTCGTTGAAAATAAAATGCCAGAAGCCCACTGGAAGCTGGAGAGTATTGAGCGGGGCGCCAGGTTGGTAGTCATCACTCCGGAATATAACCCAACAGCCTACAGGGCCGACTATTGGATGCCGGTACGACCGGCAACTGATGGAGCGTTATTCTTGGGTGCCTTGAAGATTATTTTCGACGAGAACATGTACGATTATGACTTCTGCCAGGCGTATACGGACATGCCCTTGTTGGTTCGAACCGATACGCTCCAATACCTGGATCCACGGGAAGTGATTAAAGATTATGCATTCCCGGATTTTTCAAAATCGTATTCCGGCAAAGTGCAGACTATGAAGCCCGATGTCATTGCGCGCTTGGGCGGATTTATGGTTTGGGATCTTAACAAGAACCAGGCAGTGCCTCTGCATAGAGAATTGGTTGGTTGGCATTACAGGAAGAGTGGTATTGACTCGGCCTTGACAGGAACATATCGCGTGACCCTGCTTAACGGTCGGGAAGTGGACGTGATGCCGATTTTCCAAATGTATCAAGTGCATCTTCAGGACTATGATTTGGATACGGTTCATCAGATCAACCGATGTCCGAAAGACCTCATTGTGCGATGGGCGCGGGATTCAGGGACAATTAAGCCTGCGGCGATTCACAACGGGGAAGGAACGAACCATTACTTCCATCAAACTATTATCGCGCGCGGCGCGGCGATGGTGTTGATTGTGACCGGAAACGTCGGGAAGTTTGGGACGGGTCAACATACCTGGGCCGGCAACTACAAGGCGGGGATTTGGAATGCTACGCCATGGGGTGGCGGTGGTTTAGGTACGCACACTGGAGAGAATCCATTCAAAATCACGACGGACCCTAATGCCCATGGCAAAGAAATTCATGTCAAGGGGTACTATTACGGGGAAGAGGTGGCTTACTGGAATCATGGTGATACAGCCTTGATCGTCAATACGCCAAAATACGGCCGTCGGGTATTTACGGGGAAAACGCACATGCCAACCCCAAGTAAATTCAGATGGGTCGCCAACGTGAACGTGTTGAACAACGCAAAGCACCATTATGACATGGTGAAAAACGTTGATCCGCACATTGAAACGTTGGTGAATCAGGACGTGGAAATGACGTCAGATGTGAACCACAATGACATATCATTTGCCGTCAATACCTGGATGGAGTTCACGTATCCTGAGCATACAGCAACAGTGTCGAATCCATGGTTCCAGGTCTGGAAAGGTGGCATCCGCCCCTTGTATGACACGCGGAACGATTTGGATACCGTTGCGGGAGTCGCGGCCAAGCTCACTGAAATGACCGGTGATGGTCGTTTCCGCGATTACTTCAAGTTTGTGTATGACAACCGGGTTGATGTCTACTTGCAACGGCTGTTGGACGCCAGCAGCACCGCTTATGGCTACAACGCGGATACCATGTTGAAGTCAGAAAAGGGCTGGATGGTGATGTGCCGAACCTATCCTCGGCATCCTTTCTGGGAAGAGACCAATGAATCGAAACCCCAGTGGACGCGGACGGGCCGGTATGAGAATTACCGGGTTGAGCCGGAGTGCATTGAGTACGGGGAAAACTTCATCTCGCATCGTGAGGGAACTGAAGCGACCCCATATTTGCCGAATGCAATTATGTCTTCCAATCCGTACGTCAGACCTGATGACTACGGAATTCCAATCACGGCGCAACATCATGACGACAAAACCGTCAGGAACATTAAGCTGCCGTGGGCGGAAATTAAACGGTACTCTAACCCGTTGTGGGAAAAGGGGTATCAGTTCTACTGCGTCACGCCGAAAACCCGACATCGGGTGCATAGCCAATGGTCGGTGAACGACTGGGTGCAGATGTATGAATCCAACTTCGGAGATGCCTATCGGATGGATAAGCGGACACCGGGTGTGGGTGAACATCAAATTCATATCAATCCGCAAGCAGCCAAAGACCGTGGTATCAACGACGGCGACTACGTCTACGTCGATGGAAATCCGGTGGACAGGCCGTATCGTGGATGGAAGCCCAGTGACCCCTATTATAAGGTGGCACGTTTGATGATCCGGGCGAAATACAACCCGGCCTTCCCGTACCATGTTACGATGGCCAAGCATGCGCCTTACGTGTCGACCGCGAAGTCGGTGAAAGGGCATGAAACCCGCCCGGACGGACGGGCGATTGCTATGGACACCGGCTATCAATCAAACTTCCGGTATGGGGCTCAACAGTCCTTTACTCGGGACTGGTTGATGCCCATGCAGCAGTTAGACTCGCTGCCTGGTAAGCATGCTGTAGGATGGAAGTTTAAATTTGGTTATCAAGTGGACAACCATGCGGTCAATACGGTGCCGAAGGAATGTCTTATCCGGATCACCAAGGCCGAAGATGGCGGCATCGGCGGTCGTGGACCTTGGGAGCCAGTCAGGACCGGGTTTACTCCAGGCCAGGAGAATGAGTTCATGATCAAATGGCTGAAGGGTGACCATATTAAGATTAAGGTCTAAGAACGGGTTTAGGGAAACCCAAAGAAAATTAATTCTTTGGGTTTCCCCCTCGTTCACTTGGTAAATCAAACAATAGAAACGGAGGACGACAATGCCTGAAGTGTATAATTGGCAACTCGGAAGAAAGATGCTGTATCCGTATGAGGAGCGGCATCCGAAATGGCAGTTTGCGTTTGTCTTTAACATCAACCGGTGTTTGGCGTGTCAAACCTGTTCGATGGCGGATAAGTCGACGTGGCTGTTCAGCAAAGGGCAGGAGTACATGTGGTGGAACAACGTGGAGACGAAGCCGTACGGCGGGTATCCACAGTTCTACGACGTGAAGATCACGCAGTTGATTGAACAGGTTAATCCGGGCGGCCAAGTCTGGAACGTCCGGGTTGGTCGGAAGCACCACGCTCCCTATGGCGTGTTTGAAGGGATGACGATTTTTGACGCGGGCGCCAAAATTGGGCAGGCGGCCATTGGGTACATCCCCACCGACCAGGAATGGCGGTTTGTGAACATCTATGAAGATACCGCGACCTCGATGCGCGCCATCGTGGAAGGGGTGGATAAGACCGGGTTTACGAAGGAAGAGCCGTGGAAGATGCAAGGCAGCAGCTTGCCGGAGCATGAAACCTACTTCTTCTATCTGCAACGAATCTGTAACCACTGTACCTACCCAGGCTGTTTAGCGGCGTGTCCTCGGAAGGCCATTTATAAGAGGCCGGAAGACGGGATCGTCCTGATCGACCAGAACCGGTGCCGAGGGTATAAGAAGTGTGTGGAGCAATGTCCGTTTAAAAAACCGATGTACCGGGGCACCACCCGGGTGTCGGAGAAGTGTATTGCCTGCTATCCGCGGGTCGAAGGCAAAGACCCCTTAACGGGGGGCGAGCCGATGGAAACGCGGTGTATGGCGGCCTGTGTGGGGAAAATTCGGCTGCAAGGGCTCGTCAAAGTGGGCGATGACGGGTTATGGGCCGAGGATCGCTGGAATCCGTTGTACTATGCCATCCGGGTGGAACAAGTGGCCCTGCCGTTGTATCCGCAATGGGGCACGGAACCCAACGGGTTTTATATTCCCCCGCGGCAGGCGCCGCGAGGCTACATCCGGCAGATGTTTGGGCCGGGCGTGGATAATGCGATTGAAAAGTATCTGGTGCCGAGCCGGGAATTGTTGGCCGTGTTGCAGTTGTGGAGAGCCAGCCAACAGATCATCTTCCGGTATGACGTCATTCCGGGACCGAAAGTGTTTGAAACCCAAATCCATGGTCGGAAGTTTGAGATGTACAACGACACGGTGTTGGGCTTCAACAAATCAGGCAAGGAAGCCGTCCGGCAGCAAGTGGAAGAGCCAATTTACATCCGCCCAGCGGAGCGGGTGAACTGGCTGTAAACCGTCGACCACAGGGTGGACCGAAGAGCAGGGGGCGACATCTGTCGCCCCCTGCTTTTTTTGTGAGGTCCCGAATCCTTCTTTGGTAGGGTAGACTTTGTGATTCATTTGAAAATTAAACAAGGATTTAATTTATTTGTTTTTTAAGAAATTCCTTTAGTCAGAGATAATTCGGAAGGATATTCCTTGACGGAAGTTTTTTCTAACTCCTTTAAGATTCTCTTTTTTTCATCTTTTGAAGGTGTTGGCTTGACCTTCCCTTAATAGCATTTCTCTTTTACTCCAGAGATTTTTATTCAGGCCTTAAATTGTAGTTTTTATTTAAAGGGGTAATTTCAACTGAGTGTTTTTGTGGTAAATAGGCAATAGCCTTGGGAAGGGAAAGAGACTTCTTTGTTTGGGTTTTTCTGTGATGGGGGTTTTAATCTCGTCCTTTTTTAATCCAGGGTTAGCTTGAAATTTGAGAGAAATATAGTTGGGCGTGATGGTTATGGCACTGATAAAGGATAAAAGTATTGGGTGGTTTCAATCGACTTAATCCTACCAATAGAATTTGCATGGAAAGGGGTAGTTTGGAGGGTTTGAAAACAAATAAATCCTTTAATTTTATTTTTGCCGTTTTAGGCATTTTAGGAAATATTGGGGTAATAAAATTCCTAAAATGTTTTGAAATCGGAGGAACCCCTGATACAATCATATATTAACTACTTGAAAATGTTGATTTCTTTGACGATTAATTCAGGGCTGGGTTATCAAGAAGCGTGACGAAACTCTCCAAAACTATTGAAGATCTTCCTTTTTCTGCCCAGGCTGTTTTATTTGGCGAAATTATTAAAAATGGGGAAATTCCGAAACAGTATTTGGATAGTGATTATATTATGCATCAATTTGTTGAACGACTGGTGCATTATATCTTGAGTGTTCCACATGGCAAATTTTCGATGTCGGAATTGGGAAAACTTTTGGAAAAAATGGAGCCAATCCACCAAGTTTTCTTCTTTAAAAGGCTTAAAGAAAATAGTCCAAACAGCTTGAAGCAATTTGCCCCATTATATTATGGGTTTATGGCAGAATTTCATCCTTTATTATTTACCTGAAAATATCATGATCAATTACAAGGTAACCTTATTGGACAATAAAAATTAAAAAATCCTAGAAGGATTACGAGTAGCAGTATATAATCGATTAGAGCCAACAACAATTTTTTTGTGAGGAAATGGATAATGAATTCAATTCTACATCGAGCTGTAGCGAGTTTTTACAATCTCATTTATGAAGGGCAGGCATTTGCCTCAACCATGGGCCGAATCGATGCGGCTGAACAGGAAAGGTATTTTGGTCGGGTAGAAGGGCTCAACTGGGTCTTAGACCGGTGTCAAGAATTAGAGGATGTGGATATGAACCTGACCACAGCCTCTCTTCAGAAGTTATTGGGGGACGTCAAGTCAGATCTGGAACACGAACTCTCCATACAACGTAGGGAAAAAGGGCGCCGTGCGGATGGGAGAGAAGAAGCTTTGATTTTTGTAACTGATTATCTCATCAGCTTGATTACTGCTACGGAAATCGAATCAGCGAAAAGCCCTGTGTAATTGCCTGCCTATTAGTGTTGGACCATTCGGTAGAATGGTCCAAGTTTTATTCTTTGTACCCGGAATTAACATGGGGTTGTCTAGAAAAACAATGGTCCGTGAGTGGATTATCTTAGCCCTATGTTTAGGGGTGGGGGGCCATGTGGCCTTGGGATTCCTCTTGCATGGAGGGCAGGATTGGCCGATTGAATCGTATGGATATTATGGGATTTTTTTTGGTGTGTTCATCTATGTCGTGGTACAGATTGGTCGATCATTATGGTGGGTTAGAAAGGGAGGGCGTAGCACGCAAGGCTTATAACCAGGACCTTCCACAATAGCAGCCGTTTTTTCTTTCCGAAATTGGTGGGGCGTGGCCATTCAGGTTGATGAAAGATCAGATTCCTCTATAGAAATGCCTTCTTCAATAAGCATAATAGGAATTTGATCACGGATAGGATAGGCCACTTTCTTATCTTTTCGAAGAAGTGCTCCGTCGATCTTTTCAGTGACGGGCGAGCCTCCCTTCGTCTTTAATTCTCCTTTTGAAATTCGTTGATTCAGTCGTTCAACGACCGCTTGGTCCAACAGACACACCTCTTGCTTGGTCTCCGG
This sequence comes from Nitrospirota bacterium, assembly GCA_029864405.1. GTDB lineage: Bacteria > Nitrospirota > Nitrospiria > Nitrospirales > UBA8639 > Nitrospira_E. The sequence goes on along the minus strand of JAOTTP010000008.1, from coordinate 12,529 downwards.
GCAACAGAGTATTGCTAAAAGGTCAGTAGCAATCTCACCTTTTTCTCTAGACGTGATTTCGGGTCGCACTATTTGACTCCTTTCAATACGTGCCATTAAATTAATCAACTCTTCCCATAAATGTAGCATTGCCCTTCTTTCGTAGCAAGAAATTCCCCTGAAATTCAGGATAGTGAGCACCAAAGCCACTGTTGAGCTTGTGCTGCGGAGGGAGTAAGCTTTTGCTAGACTGCTCGCATTTCAATGCTGCACCTATTTCATGAATACAATTTCTGATCATACCTTCAAGCGATACTTCCTGACTGGTTTATTTCTTATTATTCCGGCCTGGGGAACATTATTAATCCTCTATACGCTACTTGAAGCTTTAGAAAATATGACGGTAGGTATTGTATGGGCTTTATATGGGGTGAGGATTCCAGGTTCGGGTATCACCTTTTTTTGTCTCCTGGTCCTCTGGGTGGGAATGGGAGTGACCCATTTACTTGGCCAGCAGATCCATCGAAAATTGGAAGATTCTTTAGAGCGCATTCCCTTTGTGCGTAGTATTTACTATACCCTTAAAAGTATGGCCGATGTCCTCAAGTTTCGTGATCGGTTTGGTCAGAGCAAGGTCGTCGCATTTCCGTTTCCCCGTGACGGGCTCTGGGCTTTAGGTTTTGACATGGGACTACCTCCTCGGAGGCTACAAGTTGCTCCCGAAGGACCTCTGATGATGGTCTTTGTCCCGACAGCTATTCATCCGTTTACCGGCTATCTGGCGTTTGTCCCAGAGGGAAGTGTGAATCGGATTCAGCTACGGCCAGAAGAGGCAATGAAAATGGAGTTCTCGGCCGGACTCTACCGCCCGCAACCGGGGTGGTTGTCACCAGCAAGAAATCCAACGAAGGACAGTTGAGCTGCCAACTGTAATGAATAAGTCATCCCCGGTAGTCATCAGGCAGGCGACCATGTCTGACCTGAAAACTATTGTAAGTTTTAATATGGCTTTAGCAAGAGAAACTGAAAATCGAGGCTTGGATATCCGGGTTCTTGAGTCGGGTGTAGAGACACTTCTGAAAAATTCTGGTAAGGGATGGTATGCGGTTGCAGAAAAGTCTCTTGACGGTGGCCAACGCATAGTAGTTGGGCAGATACTGGTCACCTTTGAGTGGAGCGATTGGCGGAACGGAAATTTTTGGTGGCTTCAAAGTGTGTACGTGCATCCAGATTATCGCCAACAGCGGATCTTTCGGCAGCTTTATGAGTATGTGCAAGGCCAAGCCCATTTGAACCAGGAGGCCATTTGCGGGTTTCGTCTCTATGTGGAAGAGAAAAACCATCAGGCCCACCAGGCCTATGCCAACCTGGGATTTCAAGAAACCGCCTACCATATGTATGAGAAAGAATTTCCTTGGACGCCTCCGTCCTTTCCCCAATCAATCGTGTAAATGCGTATTCACTGTTATGGGCGACTGGGCTTGAGGGAAAAGTTAGGACTGGCAACATGCATTTTCTCAGAATGAGGCAGGGCTTACAGGTCTGTCTTTTCAGCGTGTTAGGAATGGGCTGGGCATGGAATGCCTCTGTTGTATCGGCCAATCCCTCTGCCACCCTCATGCCAGTAGAGACCCGTCCACATGTGAAAGATCTTGGGATCACCATCGGCCGGTATTCTCCTGGCGTCATGAATGCCATCACGGACGTACAAGGCGTGAAAGTGGGGCATGTCACCATTCATGAAGGCGAAGGGGCCTTGCAGGCAGGTCAAGGACCGGTTCGTACTGGTGTGACCGTCATTATCCCGCGTGAAGATGTCTGGCATCACAAAGTTCCGGCTGGAGCATTTGTATTAAATGGGACAGGGGAAATGACCGGGTTAGCCTGGGTCGCGGAATCAGGGTTTTTGGAATACCCCATCGCGTTAACGAATACGTTGAATGTCCCTCGTGTGGCAGATGGCGTCATGAGCTGGATGATTCAACGCTATCCCGACATCGGGATATCTGATGATACGCTCACGCCTGTCGTGGCCGAATGCGACGATAGTCGGCTGAATGATAGTCAGGGACGGCATGTGTCCCCGGAAGATGTGATCCGCGCCCTGGAGACGGCAACAATAGGTCCTGTCCCAGAGGGGTCGGTGGGTGCAGGGACGGGGATGGTGTCCTATCAATTTAAAGGTGGAATTGGTACCGCCTCTCGAGTGCTTCCTTCCGAAGAAGGAGGATATCGTGTTGGCGTGTTGGTGAATGCCAACCATGGCCGTCGGCATGAATTGACGATAGCGGGAGTGCCGGTGGGCCAAGTCTATAATACGGATATGGCAACCGTTTCCCCCAAAGACTCCGAAGAGTCGACCGTCGCGGCTCTGGGCGAACTCCCGGCAGAGTTCCCTCAAAGACGGCAGGACAGCGGATCCATCATTATCATTATTGCGACGGATGCTCCCCTTGATGCACGACAACTGTCTAGACTCTCGCGCCGGGCTACCATAGGATTGGCGCGCACCGGGTCCATCTCCCATAATGGGAGTGGAGATTTTGTCTTGGCGTTTTCCACCGGTAATGTCATTCCTCATTATCCGGAAGAACGGACATTTTTTATGGCCCATCTTGCTGATACGCATATAAACCCCTTGTTTCAAGCCACCGTGGAGGCCACGGAAGAGGCCATTCTTAATGCCTTACTGCAAGCCACTACCGTGACCGGGAGAGATGGACGACGCTTTGAGGCGATCTCTATCCAAAAGCTTCGTTCGATTTTGAATTCCTACCGTGCCTCAACTCAATAAGCGCCAGCCCAGGCATATTAGGGATCTCAAGTCAATTCTCAAAACTTCTTCCGTAGACATCGTTTGGCGGGGATTGCTAGACTTGAAGGGAATTCAATCACGATGCAGTGTCATGTTGCCCTTTCCCAAGAAACTCATCCTGAAATGGCCGCTCACGCGGTGTCAAAATCAGTGCATGAGGCGTTAGGCGAAACGGAGTGCCATCTCGCTTTTGTCTTTTTTTCTCCGCATTTCTCCTCAGAAATACAGCGCATGGTCGAAATCATCCACGAGAACCTTCGTCCTCAGGCATTAGTGGGATGTATGGGGGAAGGAGTTATTGGGGGCGATAAAGAAATAGAAGAACATCCGGGTCTGGTGCTCTGGGGTATCAGGAATTCGGACATGCAAGTGGTGCCATTCATGTTAACGCCGAAGACAGAGGGTGAGGTTACCTCACTAGAGGGCTGGCCGCCCGGATTAGAATCCACGGCACATTCTCACACATTTTTCCTCTTTGCCGATCCGTTTTCCACCCCCATAGATGAATTGTTTTCCCTGTTGGATCATCATACTCCAGGATCGACGGCTATTGGAGGCATTGCCAGCGGAGGCATGGATGTCGGGGAAAGCCGCTTGGTCTTCAATCGGGAAATTATCGGATCTGGGGTAGTAGGGGTCGCGGTCCAGGGTGGAGTGGAAATCCGGACGGTGGTGTCCCAAGGGTGTCAACCTATTGGCGAACGCTATGTTGTGACCAAGGTCGATCGGAATGTCATTCAGGAGCTGGGGGGAATCCCGCCGTTGGAGCGGTTGGAAACCACCTTAAAAGCGTTGGGTGAACACGAACAACAACAAGCGGCGCACGGGCTGCAAGTGGGCATTGCCATGGATGAACATCGACCGGAATTCGGCCAGGGGGACTTTTTGATCCGCGGGCTGTTAGGAGCCGATCGACAATCTGGGAGTCTCGCCATCGCGGATTTTGTCCAAGAGGGCCAGACGATTCAGTTCCATGTGCGTGATGCTCATGCAGCGAGTGAAGACTTCCAGTTACTCTTATCCAAAGAGCGGGTAACCCATCCGGACAGTCTGCCTAAGGGCGCTTTGTTATTTAGTTGTAATGGGCGTGGGCGGAGATTTTTCGAAACTCCCCACCATGATGTGGCCACTCTGCAACAACAAATGGGGGCCATTCCGATAGCGGGATTCTTTGCAGGTGGAGAAATTGGCCCCGTGAGCGGGAAGAATTTTTTGCATGGCTATACGGCCAGTATGGCCCTGTTTTATGAAGAAGTGTCGCGCCCATGAAAAATGGACATGACATCGGATACGTTCCACACTAGCAAAGAGAGAGGTTCATGAAAAACGGTATGGCGTTACAATCAGGTTTTCGATTACCCGTATTCCTTATAGGGTGTTGGATCATCCTCCTCATTATATTTGCCCTCAACCCGCTTTCTGGAAAAGCCGCGGAAGAAGCAATGGTGACCACGACGTCAGGATTGCAGTATGTTGATCTCGTTGTTGGCTCCGGGCGGGAAGCTCATGTCGGAGAAACCGCGATAGTCCATTACACGGGGACACTCACCGACGGAACCAAATTCGATAGCTCGAAAGATCGCAATACACCCTTTTCCTTTCCATTAGGTGCTGGCCGCGTGATTAAGGGTTGGGATGAGGGCGTCAAAGGTATGAAAATCGGTGGAATCCGCAAATTGGTGATCCCGCCTCAGTTGGGATACGGTTCCCGAGGGGCCGGATCTGCTGTTCCCCCCAATGCCACCCTCATCTTTGAAGTCGAACTGCTTGATCTTCGTTGATGGACGAAACCCCGCTCGTTCACGCTCATCGCGCTCGCAATGCCAAGCTGGTGGATTTCGCCGGTTGGCTCATGCCCATCCAATATAATACGGGTGTCCTTGAGGAGTACTATGCTGTCAGGAAAGCGGCCGGTCTCTTCGATGTCAGTCACATGGGACGAATCGAGATATCAGGAGATCAGGCCGAAGCCTTTCTGCAATGGATCAGTACCAACGATGTCAGTCGGCTCCAGGTAGGGCAAGCGCAATATGGCATGGTCTGCCAAGCCTCAGGGGGCATTCTCGATGACGTGTTTGTTTATAGAACCGGGTCCTCCACGTTTTTGGTGTGCGTCAATGCCTCCAATCGGGAAAAGATGCTCCAGTGGTTCTTGAAGCACCAGTCCGGAAAATTTCCAGGAGCGATCATTCGTGATCGATCAGTAGAACTGGCACAAATTGCAATCCAAGGGCCGGCATCAAAAGCCATCATGCAAAAACTCATGGGGGCACAGATCGAAACCCTGAAGCCCCGGAATTGTTTGGCGGTAGAGGGAATGGAGTTTTCCGGTTTGCTCAGTCGAACGGGATATACCGGAGAACTTGGATATGAATGGTATTTGCCTGCGGCGCAAGCGGCCCTGGCGTGGGATCGACTACTGAAGGCCGGTGAAGAATTCGAAGCCAAACCCGCAGGGCTAGGGGCGCGAGATCTTTTGCGGTTGGACGTGGGCTACTTGCTTTATGGTAACGATATGGATGAGAACACCTCGCCGCTGGAAGCCAGTGCCGAGTGGGTGGTGGCCTGGGATAAAGGCGAGTTTCAAGGGCACCTCGCGTTACGCAAACAACAAGAGGATGGCCTCACTCGTCAGCTTGCAGCCTTTGAAATGGTGGAACGCGGGATTCCACGCCACGACATGATCATTTTCAGTAATGGGCAGTCTGTGGGAAGAGTCACCAGCGGAAACTTTTCACCAATTTTGCAGAAAGGGATTGGATTGGGCTATCTGCCCCCTGCGCTGTGCAAGGAAGGCCTGTCGCTCGAAATTGATATTCGTGGAAAACGCGTACAAGCCAAGATTGTCACACTCCCGTTTTACAAACGTCCAAAATCCTAACAGTCAACGGCTTGGTTATGACTGAGTGAAACGAGGAATCCCTTGTCGACTGAACACATCTATGCCGGAAAAGTCTTAGTTCTCAACCGAGAGACGGTGACGTTGCCCAATGGGCAGTCCACCGAGCTGGAAATCATCCGGCATCCTGGTGCCTCGGCCGTCGTGCCGATCAAAGATGACGGCACCGTCGTGCTCATTCGGCAATTCCGGCATGCGGCGGGGGGATTCATTTATGAAATCCCAGCGGGCAAGCTTCATCCGCAAGAAGATCCCAAGATCTGCGCAGCACGCGAGCTGGAAGAAGAAGTTGGCTATCGGGCGGGTCAGTTGGAGTTACTCACCAGTATTTGGACCGCCCCAGGATTTACGGATGAAGTCATCCATATTTATCGCGGGACGGGTCTGCAGCCAGGCCGTCAACAGTTGGACCACGATGAAGTGTTGGAAGTGGTGGAATGGCCCCTCGAAAAGGCTATGGCCGGAATTCAGGACGGCACCATTCGTGATGCCAAAACGATCATCGGTTTGCAGCTCGTGTTTCTAGCCTCCCATTCTTAAGCGGTCCATCCAGTTGCGGAACAATTGGAGGCGTCCAGACTCCTCACGTTGGGTACACCTGCCACGCAACATTAAGAAAATTCCGGAACGCAGTTTTATCCCACAGTTAGATTTTTCCAAAACCAGGCATCTGTGCTTTGGCAGGATTTTTAATAATCCAGCAAGAGCGGTTGGAATGCCATGGGCTCAATCTGTCAGAAAATCTAGAGGACGGCGTGTTGGGGACTGGATTGTTCATCCGTCCAGGACGCTTGCTAAGGGTCGAGAAAGGATATCTGCATACACACTGGTTAATTCCACCCGTCCCAAATGCGGAGCCGGCCGTTGATGCCGGCTCTCGCACCGGAAGGTTGGAGGTTCTCCCAAAACAGACATCAGATGATTGGCCAACTCCACTCTCGACACAGCCCGTGTGGCTGAAACATGTCGGATTCCCGTCTCGCGGCTCTGTGCTAACTTCATGACGCGTCCAGAGAGATCTGTTACCCAGACAACCGAGCGATATTCATCTTCCACGATCGTAATGGGAAGATTGCGTTGCGTGCGGTAACGAAGCCAATCCAAATGACCGGTGCGACCATTCGGCGAAGCGCCAATCGCCAGACCTGTGCGAATTACCAACGACCCGTTTCGTCCCAAGACCAGCTTTTCTGCGTCGACACGGGTGTGGCCATACACACTAATGGGGCACGGGCAGGAGTGTTCATTGTACTCACCATCCCCACCAAAGACATGGTCTGAAGACACATAGACCAATCGTGTATGGTCTGGCAGCTTCTCCATCACTCGACGGAGATGTCGGACATTGATCTCATGGGCCCACTCGGGGTCGGCTTCACACTTGGGCACATCACACACCGCATGGCAATACAACAGGACGTTCGATGGGTATTGAGCAAAGATCCGTTCAGGCCAATCGGGATTTTCCAAATGAAGGGCAGGCCAATGTCTGACGGGTTGAGAGGTATTGCCTGGTGAGATAAATGGAACAATAGTTTCCGGAAATAATCTGGCCAGATTGAAGCCAAGAATGGAGGTCGCGCCAAAGAGGAGAGTGGAGTGGGTCACCTGAATCGAGTCATTGAGGCGATAGAGTGAATCATGAGGGTTGCTATCTCCCTAAGTTGCACAATTTAAAAAGCCCAGGCCACAAACGTGTATCGCTCGCCTTTCGTGAGTTCTTTGACTTCGTGCGGATACATAAAGTTAGAAGGGAAGACGAGCATGTCCCCGGCTTTGAGTTTCACCTCATAGTTGGATGAGAACAAAAACTCTCCACCTTCATAGCCCTCGTTCAACACACCTAATAAGGATAATATGGGGATGCCTTTATATTTCCCATCAAAAATTGAATGAATATGGTCATAGTGCTTTCTCATCATTGTGCCGGTGCGGTAGCGATTAAATCGTATGGGCGTAAATGTTTGAATGAAACTCTTAATGCGTTCATCTTCTTGCTTCGCAAATTTCATCATATACTCTTCGACCGCTTGGCAAATGAACGGGGCTAACGTTTCTTGTAAGGCTTGCGTCGTATTTTGGGTATCTAATTCCTTTTCAGGTTCAGATTTAAAATTATCTGCTGAATAGTTATACCAGGCATGCGGCTTCCACTCTTTGCCTTTAATTTCCTGAAGTACATTCTGGCAAATATGTTGAGGGATCACGTTGGTGACAAAAATATAATCGGACACTTTATCCATTGCCCATCTCCTTGAAATTCAGATGTACGACATTGCCGGTACTGCCTTGAGCTGTCATCATTCTTCAGTCACGTCAATTACCAGGGATGCTAGTCCACCAGATTGCTGAGATAAGCCGTGGCTGGATTGTAATCTCCGGGTAGACAGTCTGGCCAGCCTTCATGATACCGCCGCTAACTTCCAATGATCATCAGAACTCAGGTTAAGGGAAGAACCCGTCAGCAAGGCTTTTCAAATCATCACCAAAGATTAAGGAAAAGCCATAGAATCTGTTCGGCTAATGTTCCGTCATGAACCAGCCGGCGATGGAGAGTCGCTTATGCTCACCCGCCAAGGCATCTACCCGGCACACTCGGTGTTGTCGAGGCACCGCAAAAATGGCCAAAGATCCAGGCAATGGAGGAATGCAATGTGTCACCTGTAATGACGTATTCTTCTTGGAGTCTGTGGGAGGGCCATACATGATGAGTTCTCCTCCCCAGTCCGGATGCCACTCCTCGTGGAAATAGGTGGCCAGTGCTAGACGACGAGTTGGAGGCCGACGGCCCTGTGCATAACTATAGACGTCGTCGGTATCGTCGTGGGTTGAAAGACAGTCACCCGCGCCATACGAATAAAAGTTGAAATTGACATGCCGCCCTTTGATGTTCGGGAAAGATTCAACGTAGGCGGCAATGCAGGGCATACCGACCCGTTGGATGAAGTGCGTAGCTTCAGAAGGACCAATCTCTGCTTTCAGCCAGTTTCCGCAGGAGGGAAAGGCTTGAGCCACGGGTGGCATATCGGACAGGGAAATCCATTTCAATCGGGCCATCGCTTCCCGAAACATTTTCTGTTCTTCCGGACTCCAAAAATTTTCCAGGACCAACACCGGATCGTCGGCAAACGAAAATCGGTCAGGATTAAATTGAGAGAAGGGAAGGATCATAAGTAGCTTGCCAACAAGCGAGATAATTGGATTCAAAAGCCCCGAGGATTCTTTTAGCAAGTTTCCCCCAGGGTATCAAATGGGTCAGGGTGTTCTGCATCACAGCAATTTCTGGGTTTACTTACGTGAAAGGCCTATGCTCCTTCCCTTCGTTTGAGACGTCTTCCCTCTTTTTTTTAGACAAGCCTGTCTGCTTCTGGGAATATGATAGGTTCGGTTTAGGAGAATAACCTTCTCAAACTTTTCCTTCCTGCAACCAACCAACCGGATACGTCCGTTATCCATTTGGATATCTGATTCCCCGCGATTGCGTCCTCAAATATTGCATGATTGGATATGGCGTCAAATGAGTTTCAGGCTGAAATTCAATGGGTTATGGTAAATAATTCGGAAATTTCTTCAATGAAAAAGACTTGGCAATCCTTTTGCTTAATGAGGGTTTGAACTCGCTTCATTCACGTGTGAAATGATGAAGAGGGGCTTGACGATTCAAAGCCATCCAAATTAGACAAGCGGTCGATGAACGTGGAAACGAAAAGTGGGGTCGCAAGCGGACGGGAGGCTCCAGAAAACCATGTGGCTATTCCAGTGTTGTACCATATGAGTAAACCTATTCTGTTAATTGACGACGACCGACCTTTCAGGCAGGCCTTGCGCCTGTATTTGGAGAATTACGGGTTTACCTGTAAGGAAGCCGATGATGGCCGGGAGGCCCTGGTCCTGTTGGATGGAGGGCTCGACGTCGATCTCATCATATCAGATTATCATATGCCGGTTATCAATGGGCTCAATTTCCTCAAATCCCTGTCCTACCGTGTCAAGGGACAGGAGGTTCGGGTGATTCTCATGAGTGGTAATATGACAAAAGAAATAGAACATGAAGCGAAGCAAGCCGGGGCCTTTGAGGTGATCGCGAAGCCGTGCGATCACCAGGAACTTCTGGCGTTGGTGTCTCGTGCATGCCAAAAATAAGGCTCCTCAAAGTCGTCTTCTGTAAGGAGGGCTGCATGGGGTTCTTGGCCGTGAAGACCGACAAGAAACCCCAAAACGAAAACGTGGATTGTTGTGTGTGTGTCGGGTGTAAACGGTTTGTAGAAACTAGGGAGGTGGATGTGTGAAGCCAAGAATTTTACTCTTGGATGATGAGCCCGAATTACGTTCTGCTTTGCGGGATCGTTTGAGTATGGAAGGCTATGACGTTCAGACTGCTCCAGATGGCCGACTGGGATTGAAGCTCTATTATGAGAATCCAGTTGATCTGGTCATTACGGATGTGCTCATGCCTGAAATGGATGGTCTGGAGGTGATACGCATTCTCTGTGGAACACCTTCTCCTCCTTTAATTATTGCCATGTCGGGAGGTGGGAGCCGCGATCTGGAATTTTTGGTAGAGGCGACTGAATTTGGTGCAACCCGCACCCTCTCTAAACCCTTTCTCTTGGATGACCTGGTGAGCCTTGTGAAAGATCTGCTGAGTTCAATCCCCCATCCATCTGCATGAATCTCTTGTTCAACTCTCATGGGCGACGTTTGGTATAGATCTGAAGAATCCCCTACATCGTGACCTCAAGTATCGTGGTTGCCGGGAAGACCTGAACGACAAATGGTTCTACGACCTTAGGTGAGCAAGGCAAGGAATATGGTATCCGTTTGTAAAAATGTGCGTCCAGACAAGCAGATTCTCACAGGCAAAGCCCGCGGTACTTTCCGTCACTGCTCGGTGGAATCCTACAGATAGAAGGGTATTCCCTCAGGCCTGGAAGCCGTGGCCCATGGCAACGTTGATAGAATAAGGCATACAGAATCGATGTAAACTTTGAATTCTAGGATGCCGAAAAGGAGGGTTGACGGCCACAGCCGTTGAAGGCAAAAGTTTGTGGAAAGGACTTTACTGCAGTCATCATAGATAAAATGGGGGCCTCGTAAGGTGGAGCCAGAGACCAGAACCCGGGCAATTGGCAAAATCATGACGGTCAGAGTCGTCACCATTGAGATGGATGATTCACTTGAGGTGGTGCGAGATATTTTCAAGAAAGTCCGATTTCATCATTTACTCGTCGTGGACAATGAAAAGCTAGTGGGAATCATTTCCGACCGGGATGTGTTGAAAGCCGTCAGCCCGTATGTCGGAACGATGTCGGAAACCACTCGGGATCGAGCGACCCTCAATAAACGTGCTCATCAAATTATGTCGCATCATCCGGTGACGGTTCGTTCATCCTGCCCCTTGCAGGAAGCGGCTCAACTGATGTTAGCCCGAGGGGTCTCTTGTCTCCCGGTCACGACTATTCACGGAGAGATTCTTGGGATGCTCACTTGGAAAGATGTGTTGCGAGCATTTCTGGATTCCAATGGTTTCACGGGTGATCCATAAGTATCATCACGCCAGTGACGGTGTCAGGGAGTACTGCCTGTTTCGATCTCACCGGGTTCTTTAGACTCTTGATCACGTTCGGTATACTGCCTCTAGAATTTCCTACATCTTTATGGGTTTTGTTGACAAGGCGATCGGGCCTTGGGATGTACAGGCATGTCAGCAGCTTGAGTTCACGCTGAAAGGGAGGACAGAGATGGCAGATAAGAGCTTTATTCTTGAACTTGGTAAGCTGTTGATCGGAGCCGCATGGGCTGACGGGACATTGTCGGCCACTGAAGTGAACGGGTTAAAAGAACTGCTGTTTCAATTGCCGGAGATTTCCGGAGAGGAATGGATGGAGCTGGAGTTATATATGGCTTCCCCGGTCAGCGAGGAAGAGCGGCAACGTCTCTTGAATCGTGTGCTAGGACGTATGGGATCAGCAGCGGATAAAGCCCTGGCTTTGGAGACACTTGAGAAACTTCTGTCCTCAGAATCATCAGGTGGCGATCAACAAGCAGAAGTGGTCAAACAGCTTAGGGCCGATCTTGAGGAGGGCAGTAGCGGGTTTTTAGAACATCTTCGACGACCATTTCGTCGAATGCTGAATCTGCGGGGGCAGCATTATACCGAAGAACATGATCGTGAAAGTCGATTGGAAGATTTCATTAAGAACACCATTTATTTCCAGGTCACCATGGAATTACGAGATCGAGGTATCACCTTTGACTTGCCCGATGCCGAGATTCGCAAGCTGTGTCTCGCGGCGGGGCTGATGGCACGAGTGGCCGGCGTGGATCATGTGGTGTCTTCAGAAGAAACCACGGTCATGGGCGGTGTGCTCCAGCGCCATTGGACGTTGACGGAAGACCAGGCACAACTTGTCGCGGAAATCAGCCATCACCGGATTTTTCGAGGGTTAGATAGCGTGCGATTGGTGAAACGTTTCAAAGAATTAACCACGAGAACTGAACGGAAGGAATTTCTCCATTGTTTATTTGAAGTGGCCAATGCGGCCGATCAGACCTCGTTTGACGAAATTGAGGAAATTCGAAGCATTGCCAAAGGCATGGATCTTACTCACCAGGATTTTCTTGATGCGAAACTCGCTATTCCCCGAGAAGATCGCAAGGGGCTCTAGAAATTATCTTCCTCCCACTGTCATTCCCGACGGTTTTTATCGGGAATCCATCTTGGGTTTTTCGCAACCATAATGTCCAATCAATTATTGGTGATGCCGGGTTTCGGCCCGGCAGCCGACCTACTTTTCTTTCGGGAAAAGTAGGCAAAACCAGTGACGCCCAGTCCG
>JAOTTP010000049.1 GCA_029864405.1 Nitrospirota bacterium | reverse complement strand
CTGAGGTGATTCGTCGATATATCAAGCATCAACATGATCCCAAACAACTCGAATTGAATTTCTAAATCTTGAATGCCTCCCAGCTTGCTGGGGGGTTCTTTACTCAAGAGGGATGCTTATTGACCTTTCCAGGAATCAGGGAGCAAGAACGAGAGGTCCATCATGATTTTGCCTCCATAGGTTGGGCCGAAGTCCTTACTGTTTAATTGATCGTTCCATGTTTCGAAGGTAAATGGATGGATACGGATCGCGACGGTCCAAAAGCGTTCTTCCAAGGAGTCTCCCCGGTCTCCGTTAAAAATTCCTGAATCCATGGTGGCCCCTACTTCAATCTCAAGCAAGGGTTGGAGGGTTCGCTCATCGTACCAACCATAGCTCATGGATCCTTGCGCCGAATACGAAGCATTGGCTAAGTCATGGAACGCGGCGCCGGTTGCAACGCGCCCGGCCCTCACCATTCCTGAAAATCGGAGAGGTCTGAACATATTCGCGAGCCAGCCGTCGTGTGTTCCACTCAGATATTCGATGGTTTTCACCGGTGACCATCGGCGGAATCCACCACGGGCAAAGAGTTCGTGATATAAGCTTCCCGTCTGTCCTCCGCCGCCGAGAAATAACACGCGTCGTTGTCCCAACAATTCCCCCCATCGGGTAATGGAACCGGAAATGGAAAAGTCGGTCTCTTTTCGTTTCTCTCCAACTGGAACACCGGGGATTTCATACAGGCGGTCATGGACGAAATCGTTTTGGAGAAATTCTGAGGGCTGATTTCTCGTAGGGCCTATCCCGAAGGTAAAGTTTGTGCTCCATCCTTCGAGAGAGTTGGACCAGTGGCGAGTCCAACTGGTTGTGACCAGATTTAATCCGATGGTTTCACGAATTCCATTGAACCGCTCCCCTTCCCCATTAAATTCAGTAAAGCGAAATATGGACAATCCGGTGGCAAGCACCGGTTCTTGATCGGGATAGGCCAGTGCTCCCCAATGAATACCTGGCGCGGAACTTTCTGCCCTGGCTGGTTCTGGAGAAATCCACCAACTCAAGCAGGCGATCAGGACTATGGAAAAAGTCAGAGATGAATGGAATTGGCAAGCCATAGTCAAAGATGAAAAGTTCAATGTCAGCGAGCGGTAGTTGACTGATCTCTAGAACAACGGCAATGATTTAGAGCAACTGCTTATAGTGTGGGGTTACCTACAACAGGCTTACTCTTGAGGTGTCCAGACGATACGACCCCTAGAGAGATGAACCAGTGTGGGAAGGGGGAAATCAGAAGTCGAGGGCCTCGTTTACTTTTTCGACAAGTTCACGGAAATTACAGGGTTTGTCAATAATTGCATAGGCACCAAGTCCCATGGCTTTGTGCTTGTGTTTTTCGTCAATGACCCCGCTGAGCAGGATTACGCGAGGGGTTCTGCCGTTCAAGGTACTGTTGACTCTTTCCAACAAGGTCAGTCCGCTCATAATAGGCATGTGGTAGTCAGCAAGGACGAGGTCTACTTGGTTTTCTTCCAACCACGCTAGTGCGGCGGCGCCGTTTTCCGACTCAGCGCATTCAAACCCCGAGGATTCTAATGCCCCCCGCACGGTTCGTCGGACAGCAGGTTCATCGTCCACAATCAGCACATGTTTTCTTAGAGAGGGAGAGCGTTTGTTAACCAAGATGTATTCCTCTGAAACACCATGAGAATATTCAACTTTTTCTCTGGTCCAGTCGACCGGTTCCTTTGAGACAAGTATTCACTATTTTTACATACGTAATGTGACTTGGGGAATACCCTCACCATAGATCTTGTGTGGTTTTTTTTCAAGTACACAATGATTAAATGTTCGGCAAAGTGATGAAGGCGCGATGAATGATGATGGATAATAAATAATGCATAGCTTATACACAGGATTGTCAACAGTTTTGGTGGATGGAAAACTGTGAAACGACGTGCTGCAAAGCGATGGGTGATCAATGAGGAATAGAGTCAACTGAAAATTTCAGTTCTGGTGGGATTCAGGAAGCAGGTTTGCCTAACGGCATGCTTTTCGGGATCCGGCGACCTGGTTCATCAGGATGCTTTCACCAGTAATCGTGCATAACGGCCTTGGTTATGGAGGGTGTGAGGCTGGGATTGGAACCAAGGAACATTGTATAGAGTTCTGTCTACAGGCTCCTAGTCAGTCCGATAAAGCGAGAGGCTTATGCTTGGGTTTTTTGAAGGCAGGATCCAGACAGTTGCGATTTGACCGATTCGTATATTTTGCTTCCTGGTAGAAGTTCTATCCCTGGTAGCCCGGACGCAATCGCCTGCTGGATAGCCATACGGGCGACTCTCATGCGAGGGATGGTCTGAGACGGGAGCGCTTCTTGAAGTGCTATGAAGGTCACGGGAGGAATCCTGACAGAAAAGAGATCGCCGTCAGGCGAGGAAAAGATAAAGCATTCAATGTTGGAAGACCCGACACGATAGGTCAATTTGAAGGTGATGTTTTGGGGCTGGAGGGAGTCATCCTCAGAGGGAAATTGCTGAAAGGTGCTTTCGACAATGTCCTGGGCCACGCCAGAGGGAATGCCCGGAATCCACTCCGGCATGGTCGAAAGGCCACGGTGGCAATAGCCCGTAGGGGTTTTCGCCACTCGCCACGTGACACCTTCGATGAAAAATGACAGGATTCGTAAAGCCATGACAAGTTTACGTAGAGAGAATCGAGCGATGGTCGTTCATGCATGCCTATCGGCCGACTTAATCAATTCGTTAGCATATAGGGAAGTTGTGGCTCACGCAATTCCCGTCAGTGTAAATACGATCGAAACGCAAATCGTTTGGTGAAAATGAGACGAAAGGTGAAAAAACATTCTCTTTGTCGGTCAAGATGGTTATATGAAAAGGAGGATCCCAAGGGGGAGTTAGCCTTGATTCATGAGAAGAGAGAGAAAGTGACTGGTCTTTCTCCATGAACGCACAATTTGTGGTATTTTAAGAAACTTTTTTCACATAGGGTCTTCATATTTCATATAATGGTACTTTCATCTAAAAACGGAACATACATCCTCATTCTTCCCATCGAAAGTAACTGTTTGACAGGATATTCGGTCCAGGCATTTTTTGAGCAGGATTCACGAGGTACCCCTTATCGGGCCTACAAACACGTATCTTTACAAAAGAAATGGTAACGAAGGGAACATCACTATGTCGGGTCTAGGTTGTCGTCACTATAAAAACCTGATCGGTCTGCTTGGTGCTTTTGGTGTTGTGTTGGGATGCGTCGGTGGTCCCAATGGGCATGAAGCCTATAAAAAAGAAGGGTTTCAGGTTACTCGCCCAAACCCGGGAACCAGGGTGGTGGTGAGGGGAAATCATGTGGCGGCCGTCAACCAGGCCTTGAGTTGGTTGAATGACCATCAATTACTGGTGGTCAATCGGCAGGTCGTGCAAGAGGTGGCAGTTCCTGAATTTGCTTCTCGAAATGGGTCGGAACGACACGCTCAAGCTCTAGGCGGAGCCCGTAAGGTTGGGGCGACATTGGTGGTCTTTGTGCAAGTCGATGAGACTCCGTTGAATCCCACGATAGAGCCCGTAAGTGGTGGATCTCAACCCATGAACAAAGTTGTCGTCGATATTCTTGGGATGAATGCCGGAGCAGGCGATGTGGCCTTTGGAGCCAGGGCCTGGAATTCGGACCCACTTGTGGTATCTGAGCGGGTGGTACAAGATCTGACCATCCTTGCCCTGGAGCAGGCTTGGCAAAAATCAGCGGCCCCGC
Organism: Nitrospirota bacterium; assembly: GCA_029864405.1. Lineage (GTDB taxonomy): Bacteria > Nitrospirota > Nitrospiria > Nitrospirales > UBA8639 > Nitrospira_E. Next base: position 14,688 of record JAOTTP010000049.1, on the reverse strand, counting down.
CCTCCCCCCAACAGGAGGTACCTTCAGATAGTACCACGGAGCATCAGGCACTCCAGATGACGCCGATATCGGTTGATCCCTCCAGCTCACCCACCACCACTCAGCCGGCCACGGTAACTTTGGAGTCGCCTGACCCAGTCGCTGTTACCCAATCAGGGCCGGTGGAGTCAACCGCGACGGCTCGAGAGCAGGTGACAGTCTTTACTGAACCGGTTGCTGGGGAAGTGACTCCCACGCCTGTTGTGGCAGCGCCGGTGGTCGCCGATAATTCAGGGACCTCCGACGATCCGTCTTTGGGACTTCAAATCGCGAGTGGAGCCTTATCGATTTTGTACACGCCCGTCAAAGTGGTCTATGCAGGCCTGGGAGGGTTGTTTGGAGGGTTTGTCTATCTGTTGACCGCAGGGAATGAACCTGCGGCTCAATCTGTTTGGGATGCCAGTCTCAAAGGCACATACTGGATCACTCCGGACCATTTACAAGGCAACGAACCTGTTCGCTTTAAAGGAGAGGCCGCGCATTAATTCTTCCAATCCCAAAACAACACTTCAACCGAAGGCCATGCCACGGCGACCGCTCCGATGTGGGCCTGGCCGGCATTGATGCGCAAGAGTGAACAGTCGTTTTCGCGGTTCGGTTCATTCGTTGACAGCATAGTGGCCTTCAATCCGTCCGGGTCGAGTGTGATCTCACATTGAGCCATTCCACCCGATAATCCAATCCCCCGCATTTTGAGATACGCTTCCTTGCAGGTCCAGTAGGTCAAAAACTCTTGCGTCCGGTGGTCAGGTGAAAGGGTTGCAAGGAAAGCCGACTCTCGGGGGGAAAAGTACCGGGCGGCGATGTCCTGGTCGCTGATTGCGCGGTCTCGTGTTTCTACGTCGATACCTACTGTGTGCTCAAGGGTGACGGCCAGCAACGCCATCCCACTCGTATGAGAAACATTGAATTGTAAAGACAAAGAAGAGGGATCTGCGAGCGTGGGTTTTCCTTGGAGGTTGTTCTCAAACCGAAGATTGGCTGCGGGTATGCCTACATAGTGACTGAGCAATCTTCGAAGAATGCCCCTGGTTGAGATGAATTGGTATTGGTGGTGAGGGACCCGATACCGTTCAGCCCGGGCGCGCTCTTCTTCTGATAGGTTGGTGCGGTAGAGAGCCGCTTGCCCAGGTGAATCTTCAAGGTGAACTCGCCATACATGGACCACGCCTGGTGACAGGCGCCAAAAAATGTCAGGGGAGGGACTGGCCCAGTGGGTGGAAGTTACCATCAGTCTCAGCTGGATTGTATCGAAAAAAAGGCTTGGCTGAAACCTCTTTCGGCGTCGATAGCCCAAGAGTCGGAGGCTCCTTACCTGTGGAGGTAGGGTGCTTCTACTCACTTCCCGATGCTTGCAGGAATTTTTGAATGGCCTTTTGTGAGCCTGAGAACTAGGGTGCGTTGGCGATGTCTTCAATCACCTGATGCAAGCCGGCGGTCACACGTGCGAGATGGTCATAGTGAATATGATCAGGCGTATCGTGAGCCGTGTGGTAGTAAGGATCTCGAAAGAGGGCGGTATCGGTGACCATGATGGCCGGGAATCCTTCTTTCCAAAATCCCCAATGATCGGACCAACCTACCCCGGGCAACCACCCGAACAACGCCGCGCCTTCCGAAGGAAATTGTGTGTACTGCCGGAAGCTATCAATGGTCTTACGCACCCAAGGGCCGTTGTCTGTATTGCTCACGAACGCGATGAAATTTCCTGTCCTTGGATAAATCAGCTGCAATGGAAATGGGTAGCTTTGGCTGCCTGCTTCCTCGGTGTAATACCCGATGGTTTCCAGACTGACCATGAGTGTGATTTGCTCGCCTCTTTCCCGACTCCGCTTAGCATAAACCCTGCTGCCCATCTGATGTGATTGAAACAATGGAGGTTCTTCATTGACGAATGCGACAAAGCGAATGGTCCTCGAGGGCCGGCTATCAGCTAATCTTCCGGCCAAGGCCAAGACCGCCGCTACACCTGTCCCGTTGTCATTGGCTCCCGGACTACCTTTCACCGAATCGTAGTGAGCCCCGACCAGAACGATTCCCTCAGGGCGTTTGGCTCCTTTCACCTGGACTTCGATATTCTGACAAGTCTGACCGGATACCTGATATTCCTGCCCGGAGACTTCGTAACCCGCGCGTTGAAATGTCGTTCGAATATATTCGGCGGCTTGCTGAAGCTTGTCATAGTGCCAAAGATTCCGCTCACCGATCTCGCCTGCGAGCGTAAAGACATGACTTCGCAGCTCCCGCTCCAATACCTGTTCATCTGCTGAAAGCGTGGGGATCGGCCCATGAAAACTTTCACCCGGCATCCGAATCATTGCGTACCATACTCCAATCAACACCATGAGAACCATTCCTGCGATGGCGAGCCATCGTGAAGCGATCACAAGTTACCTCCTCATACACTCTCATCCAAACACTCGGCTCATATCAGCTGTTGTGTGTACCTGAACATTTGGGGTTTCATAGAGCATAGTGAGTCCAATTCTTAAGGAGGGATTATGACCAGATGCCAGGCGAATCTCCGTTACGTCTCAACCGCCCTGTTGTTGGCCGTGATCATTGGGGGCCTCGGGATGGCTCGCTGCTCGTGGGACGAGGTCAAAGAGACAGGGTACGGGACGATGCGAGAGTATCAAACCCAACGATGCATGGATGATCCATCACGGCAGACTTCAGAATGCGTGGACCAACAACCGTACGACTCCTATCAACGGGAGCGCTCGGTTCCCCCAGGTTCACCCTCACGGGTGCAGTGAGGGAAACTCTCAGGCCTTTAAAGAACATCGCCGCTTCCGAAACCAGGCTTATTTGATACCCACCACCATGGAGTCAGCCCCGATCAAATGCTCCACCCGGGTTTCACGAAAGCCCGCCTCTCGCAGCCACGCCGTGCAATCTGCGCCGGTATAGTCGAAGCCCCCTGGCAACTCAATCAACATGTTCAGGCTCATCAGGAGGCCGAGGGCGTTTGAGCGGCGCTCATCGTCGATCAACGACTCAAAGATGATCAAGGCGCCGCTCTGAGGCAGCGCCTCATAGGCTTTGGCGATCAACATTTTCTTTTCTTCCAAATTCCAGTCGTGGAGAATGTGGCCCATGGAAAGGACCTGGGTTTTTGGGAGGGGATCCGAAAAGAAATTGCCTGGATAAAATCGAAGACGGGAGGAAAGACCGAAGGATTGGACGTATGCCTCAAAAATGGGGCCGGTCACCGGTAAATCAAAACCTCCGCCGGTGATATGTTCATGCGCTAAGGCCACCTGCACCGCTAATCCGCTTTGAGCCGATCCGACATCAATGAAAGTTTGGTATTGATTCCAGGGAAATTGGGCGGCAATCTTCCTGCTGGCTCCCATGCTCAGCCCTGTCATGGAACTTAAAAACCCTTTAAGCCGCTGAGGATCGCTGTACAAATCTTCAAAAAAGTTTTTGCCTTCTTTGACTTCATTTTGCGGCAACCCGGTCCGTAATCCCTCGGTCAGGTTTCCCCAAAACCGGTACAGGCGGGAATTGACCATTTCCAGCCAACCTCCCAGATAGGTGGGTTTGGCTCTATCTAAAAACAGGTCTGACTCGGGTGTATTGGAATACTGCCCATTACGCCGATCCAACATGCCAAGCGCGACAAGCGCATCAAAGAAATCTCTCGTACTGCGGGGATGAAGCCCCAGGCGTGACTGCAGGGCCTCGGCGTCAAGCGGCTGTTTGGCCAACTCAGAGAAGACGCCGAGTTCCACCGCGCTCAACAGCGTCTTGGATCCCCAGAAGGCCATTCCCAATTGCATGATTTGATCCGGCGTCACTTCTCCTGCCATCTCTGCAGCTCCATTTTCTTTACGAGAATGTGTTTGCGGATCCCTTGTGCCTTTGGCATCGGTTATCCGCGCACATAATCATTCCTCTGTCATCCTGAGTGAAACGAAGGATCTCGCTCAGCCCTGCGACTTCTCGACCTAGGCACAGATCCTTCGCCTTCGGCTCAGGATGACATGCTGGAAATCCACATCGACGTTTACACTATTACTTTCCCGGCAACCAACCAGCCATGACACAGCGTTGCGCGAAGAGGGGCACGAAACTTTGGATGTCCAGGGAAATCCTATCCATGAATTGGTCTGCCACTGTTTGATCGGCGAAGCATTCATAGACATCATCCAAAAATCCCCCACGAAGCAACGGATGATACAGAAACTCTTGACCTGGACCGGTGTGCAATTCCAGGGGATATTCTGCCGCGTCAATGTTGATCAACCCGCAGGCTTCCAACCATTGTCGGGCATCCGCCGCAGAAGGCCGTTCGGCGATATAGTCGGCGAATCGCTCCTGTTCTTTCGTAAACCCTTGTTGGATCATTTCCCGGTCAATCCGTTTCCATAAGGAATCAAAGGTTCCAAGCGAGGGGAACGTCAGCACCAGTTGGCCGCCAGGCTTGAGAAACTTTACTAATTGTTGAAGGGCTTCTAAACGGTGAGGGCGAAAAAACATGAAAGACAAATTGCCTGTGATGCGATCGAATTGGCCCAGATCAGATGGCAACGTTCGGACATCCCCATGGCGAAATTCCAACCAGGGGAAATAGGGTCCCTGTACCGCACGGGATCGAAGCAGTTGCGCGTGATTCAAATCGATTCCGACGACCCGACCACCTGGTCCAACCCGATGGGCAAGATGAAAGGACGGAATCCCATCCCCACACGCCACATCCAGTATGGTAGCGCCTTCATAGAGATCCAAGTGCCTTAAGAGGCTTTCGGCAAACGGCCTAGACCAGGGATCTTTTTTTGGCAGTTCACACAGCCATGTCGGCGGGGTCTTCAACGAGGATGAATGGGATGGAGTGGGCATCATGAGTAGCCGTTGGTGAGCATCACAGAAACCCTAGCATGTTGGGGGCGGCCTGTTCGAGTGCCCTTGCATACCACCAAGTTTCTAAAAGGGCTGTTGTCCGGAACAGCCCTTTGATGACAGCCGCAACGGGACTTTGAAGACTATGAGGCTGTTGAATCATCGAAATATTTTGCCTGTTGATCCGCATATGGGTAACCGAGAGCAATGCAAAAATAGGGGAGTGTTCAAAAAGGCGCGTCCAGCACGGCCGCAGCCGCTTGGACGAGCGGAGCGTACGTCTGAGTACGTGAGCATGGCCAAGAGGCGAGAACGCATCGCTAAAAGCATCCCGAAGGGTGCAACACTTGTTTTCAACATTCCCACTAGGCGTGCCAGCCGGTCAGGACAAACTTTCCGATCATGCGCCCTGATTCGATTTTGGCATGGGCAGTTCTCAAATTAGCTGCGTTGATGGGGGAGAGCGATTCGGTCAGTGTGGATTGGATCTTGCCCGCATCCACCCAACGAGCGATCTGGGTGAGTAACTTGTGTTGTTCAATCATATCCTTGGTCTGATACAGGGAACGGGTGAACATGAATTCCCAAGAAAACGTGGCGCTTTTGGGTTTGAGGGCGTTGAGATCTACCAATTCTGTGGTGTCCACAATCCCACACATGTGGCCTTGAGGTTTGATGGCTTCGGCCATAGCGGTCCAATGTTGTTCTGTATGTGAGGTATTCAGAATATAGTCAACCGTCGGGTATCCCAGTTGTTGCAATTGAGGCAGCATGGATTGCGAATGATCAATGACCGCATCTGCTCCCATTCGGCGGCACCACGATTCCGACTCGGCACGTGAAGCGGTAGCGACCACACGAAGGTTGGCCAGTTTGGCGATCTGAATAGCCGTGGATCCGACCCCACCTGCTCCACCAATGATCAATATGACCTGGCCTTCCGATTGCCCGTTTATGGCAATTCCCATCCGATCGAATAGCGCTTCATAGGCTGTGATCGCCGTCAGGGGCAGGGCCGCTGATTGAGCCATACTCCAGGAAGCCGGTTTTTTCGCCACAATTCGTTCATCCACAAGATGATACTCGCTATTACACCCCGGACGGCCAATGCTGCCAGAATAATAGACTTCATCGCCAGGCTGAAATAGCCGGGCCTCGTCTCCAGTGGCCTCGACGACCCCCGCGGCATCCCAGCCCAAAATTCGCGGTAAAGGCTCGTGATGTTCAGGACCTTTAGAACGTCGAATTTTGGTATCCACCGGATTGACGGAGATGGCTTCGACCCGAACTAAGAGATCTCCCTCTTTTGGCTGGGGCCTAAGAAGATCGACATCTCTTAAGGATTCAGGATCCGTGATGGAAAGGTATCGAGTCAGTCCAACGGCTTTCATGCTATGTCCCACCTATTGAGAGATCAAGGAATTGTCTCGATGGTCTTCAAGGATGACTTGGTGAAGCAAAGTTTTGTTGGCATCAAACCACTCTATGTGTACTGACGGTTTCAAGCCATCTGGATGAACGGTAATTTTTCCGAAATTGGGTGAGGCGTTGTTAAAGTACTCAAATCGTGGCTCTCCACGGGAAATCTTATAGTTCATCGTGGCGGCCAGCGGACCAAAGATATATTCCTTGCGATCCGTCATCCCAGGCATTCGGCTCACCGCTCCAAGATGCACATCTCCGGCAAAAAACAGCACGCCCGTGATGCCCTTCTTTGTTAAAAACCCCAAGATCTCATCTCGCTCTTCGGGATATTCTCCCCATTTATCGACGCGAGGATCGGAAAATGGAACTGAGGAGATAATCATCTTAAATCTGGCGGAGGAAGCCACGAGCTGTGCCAACAACCATTGTTTTTGAGCTTCTCCCAACATGGTGTTGTTTTCTGGGTTCCGATATTGTCGGGTATCCAAGAGAAAGAGTTCCACTGCCTTTCCCCAGCGAAACGTCCGGTAGAGACGGGTTGAATCCGGCGTGTGTTGGCGAATGGGCCAGTAGGTAAAAAAGGCTTGGCGACCAATAGGTATGAGGGGATTCGTTGAGGTGAAGTCACTGTCCACCTCGTGATCGTCCCACACCGCATAGACACTCGTTTCGGCGAAAAGCCGTTCGGCAAATCGGTCACGGTTTTCTCGATACTTGTTCCAATAGTCCGATAAGTCCCGGGCAGGCGTTTCTTTATCTGCGTAAATAGTGTCTCCCAAAAAGACAAAAAAATCTGGACTCACCGTGCGCATGGTTTCCATGATTGAAAATGGTTGAAAGCTATGGCGCGTATCACCTCCAATCACAAAGGTCACGGTCGTCACGTCGTCTTCAAGTGGAGCCGTGATGAATTGGCACGGTCGTCCATGCCCCTCTCCCGCCACCAGGTTCCGATACCAATACCGAGTTTTTGGTGTCAAATCAGTCAGGGGAATGTGTGCGGTGAAATCGGTTTCCGGAATAGTTGAGACCCTCACGGTTTCTTGAAAGGCGGACCACAGCGGGTCAGTGGTGTATTGAATGTTTAGTGTTTGAGCCTCAGTCGTTTTCAGCCACACAATGGCCTCATGTGGCGTCACATCTCCCACCGCGCAATTAAATTCGATGCTGCTCTGTTCAGCACTATCCGGCAATTCTATAGAGGCACACCCTCCCAAAACTCCACAAAACCAGATGAGCAATACCCATTGTTTCAAATCGGGCGGGGTAAGCCCCCAATCCGTTATCCAGCGTGGTTCCGGTTTCATTGATATTCTGAATCCTTTAACGTCTTCTGACCGGTAGCCATGTCAGAAGAGAATCCGTAGTGAATAATAGACAAAGAGAGGGATAAAACAGAGATGGGATTATATCGGGTTGTCCCCCACTGCCGCGATGGGCAAGCAAAAGGTTAAGCCCCCTTTATTTGCACCCTGGCTCCTGCAAAGACTACAATTTTACTAGTTTCCCAAAATTACGAGGACAAGAAAAAAATCCCATGATACAGGTTTCCCTTCTCCTAATAGTCCCATTGTTAGGGGCATTTAATCCGACTTCTTGGGCGGAGCCCGGGTTCCCCTCTCAGCCCATTCACCAACCTTTCAACCGGGTTGTACCCGTGGCGATGAATGCCAATCCGTTTTCGTCGATTCAACCACGCTCAAAGCTTCCGGTTGAACCGGATGAATTCGACCCTCGGGAAATCAAGGCCTATTATGATTGGCGCAACGATATGTTTTTCAGAGAGTTCGACCTGACCGGCTCCGGGTCTGTTAATTTCATGACGGCGCGCCGAACTTATAAAGTTTGGCTTGACGAGTTTGGCACCCCGGTCGTCTTAACCGTTGGCGACCCGGTGTTTTTTTGGATTGATTTAAATGGAAACGGGAAGTTTGAACAAGAACTGGGTGAGATGTTCAAGGATTCCTATGAGGATGGGGTGACCGGGAACGAAGAGCCCTATGATAATAGCGATCTTCAAGAACCTGCGGGTCCCGGCCCCCAATGGAACCCTCCCCCACAGGGGGGATTTAAGCAACCACCCTGCGATTCGCGGTTCGGGTGTTGAAACAAGTCCGCTTCCCTCACTTATCCAGAGCCTAGAATGGCAAAATGCTCATTTCGTTTCGAATTGGAACTTCGGTTGCAGTTCACCATTTTCCATAACCTGGACTTCCTGCCGTTGTTCTCCCAAGATCGGATGCCAAGCCAATAAGGTATAGGTTCCGGGAGGAATCTGGGTAATCGTAAAACGGCCCTCTGTATCCGAAATGGCAAAATAGGGGTGGTCTACCACATACAGCCAGTTCTGCATAAAATCGTGCCGATTGCAGGTCAAGCGCACCACAGGATTGCCTCTCAGTTTGCCAGAATCAAAGGTCCGATCAACGGTGTCCTGCGGATGAATATCCTGATTATGGATTGTGCGAAGAATTGTCCCCTTGGTATCCCGTGCCGAAAAGGTATGCAAGGTATGTTTGATCGGATCCTGATTCCCAAATTGCACCGGTTCATCGGCGGCGATCACTCCCGTAAAGGGTCCGAAGTTACATCCTTTGGTCTTGACCTGAAGTCCAAGTGTCTTTCCACCCTGATATCGAAATTCACCCTCACCCGGCAGATGTCCCGTAAATGCCTGTTCCGGGAAAGGTTTCCCTGTTTGAACCCCCTCCAGGACGACAACCGCTCCGGTTAGCCCTCCATTATGAGTCTCGACTTTCATGAGGCTTCGTTCCTGTCCACAAATTTCTGGATTCTTTTCTACAGCAAAGCGCAGCGGTGTTGGCGGGGTGCCGGAAAAGGTGACGTGCCCCTGAATGGTTCCCCCATGTTGAACCTCCCCCACCGTATAGGCCTGCGCCACGGTGGCTCCCATGATGAGGAGCACACCGCCCATTATCCCTATGATATGTGTTGTCTTCATGGTCTTTCTCCTGGATTTCAGACCCTTCACGGACTCGATGCGTCAATAAAGGATTTTCTTTACATGACGATTTGCCAGCCAGCCCAAAAAGACCAGCTTTGCTTCAATTGCGGCCCATCGAGATATTGATAAATGGGAAGTCCCGCTTCCACGTTCAAATGATTTTCCAACCCCATCCACTCGGGAAATAAAATATTCACACCTCCTAAAATATCCAATCGTTTTCCGGCCTGAAGGTCCGGATCCGCTGTTTGAACCAGCGGAAGGTTCATGGGGCCTACTGTCGTTTGGAGTTGGCCGTCCCTGTTTTTAATATTTCCCCATTGTTGCCAGTTGAATCGAGTGGAGGTGCTGATCCATTCGGACCAACGATAGGCTCCCCATGTATTGAGCTGATACCGATGGCCTTCCCCGTAGCCTTGTTGGTTTTCTCCGAGGCGAATTGTCCCCAGTGCCTGAAGTCCCCATGAAACATTGTGTAAAACCCCCGTATAGGTGAGGCCGGGCAGCAGATCCACTGTCCCAGAACCCAACCGCATAGGATACGGCAGCAACGAATTGTTCCCCAGGGGAGTTTTATCGGTCGGATTGATACCTCCGGTCGGCAGAGACAGGCCGGAATTTAAATGGAACCGGTGGGCTCCGATACTGGGGGTTTCAAACGCATAGAGTCGCCACAACGCTCCCACCTTGAAATCTCCGAACCCGCTCGCATTTGTGGTAAATTTCACTCCAGCCCTATTCCGATGGTCCATGGATTTCATGACGTAAGGAAGCATTGCCGTCAAGGTCACCGTATCGTTCAATCCATACATCCAACTGAACATGTGCATTTGCGTGGTCATCTGAAGGGGGGTGACCACATAGGAACTTAGGACGTTGCTGGCTGAAACATTATTGGTACCATCTCTGTTCCCGTCCATAAACATCCTCATGTACCGATAAGCGAACATCAATTCGCCCTTGTTATGGGTATGATCACCCATGACACCAATGGGAGCGTGGGAGTCAGGCCTTTCAGCTTGATAAAAATTCCCGATGATGAGCTGTTCGCCTTTTTCTTCTGCCCGCTTCCCCAGTGATTCCTCTACTCCACCCATAAGACCATCTAATAAGGCCCCTTCAGCAGGTGGAAGTGACCAGGCCATTCCAAAACTTCCAACAATGAGTCCAAAAAATAGATATCGAATACTCCAAATCATATATTGTCGATCCTTTATTGCCGATCCTTTTTGGATTAAAATTTTTCAGCCGATCCCGCCACAATAAATTAATGATTACGAATTATTTCACAATAAATCGGTTTGGGGTAAAGGGTGTTTCCAAAGAGCAAAATTCCGTTCGCAAGCATTTCTAGCAAACGCTCACAAATCGCAAACTCTAAACACCGAATTTTTTTATAATCAAGAAATGCAGAATGATAAAAACTAAAGGCAGGGAGGAGGAGCACGGGAAGCTGGAGGAATAACGAGAATTACTTGACTGGTGATAGGACGCCAATCTTCGATTCGAAGAATAGACTCAACCGGTCCATCCACCAGCACTCGATTGGTGTCTAATGTTTGCCCTGCAGCACAAAACCAAGTACACAGAAGGGTGGAATGGGCCCCTTGATGGTGTTGAGAGTGGTGTTGACTGTGTTCAACAGCCTGGGCCGTGAGGACGGCACTGACGATCAGTAAACAAAAAACCAGGCAGGCAGCAAATAGGGGAGAAATACGCTTCATATTGATAGTACACGAAATTCTTTAAGGTCTTTAATTTTAGTAACAGATATGGAGACCTCACTTCAACCCGATGGTGGGGCATTTTTCTACAACTCCCGCTTTAACAGGGCTAAAAAATGGACTAGGGGAGCGTTTGGGTGGTCTGAAATGTTTTGAACGACCAGGCTACTAATAATTTGCGAGTCCTGCCCCCATAGGGACACTTTTTCACATAAGACATGTTTGGCGTATCGACTCTACGAGTACCCTCTTAATTGCTGCAGGATAAACATGCTTATTTGATGTCCCCCATTTGAGGAAACATCCTTCCTTAACCAGGCGTGAAAACCTCGTGAGCAACCTTACTGAGCAACATCGATTGCCCGCGAGGCTTTTACTTAATAATAAAGTATAAAAAGGTATTTTTTTTGGAAGTTTATCCGCTGAATTAATCTACCCCGATTCTGGGTTCAGAGACGCTTCCAAAATACACAAGAAGATCCCGAGCGGAAACCAACCCAACAATTTTCGGCCCATCACATACGACGAGATGACGAAGGCCTAAGTCACCCATCATATCCAACGCATCGTGTGAAGTTTGCGCTAGTTGGATAGTAGGCAGAGGTGTGGTCATAATGCTCTCCACGGTGGTGTGATCCAGATCTTTCTTGAGGCCAACTGCCTTATGGACAATAGCCGTATCCGTAAGGATTCCAACAGGGATTCCCTTCCGTTCAACCAACAAGCTCCCAATTCCTTCTTTCTGCATTTTTTCCGCCGCTTGAGTGATCGACAAGCCTTCAGGAATGGTTTTCAGTTTCTTCTGCATAATTTGAACGAGCATATGTTGTCCCCTTCTTTGTGTTGTTTGGATATCATTTTATTATAACAATTTTTCCAACACCGTCATCGTGCTTTTTTTAAATTCAAAACAATTGCCAATGGAGGAGTCATGACTAGTCAATCCCTAGAACGGGATTCATCTTCTCCACCACTTGAAAGCCTTAAGAAAGCACAAGCGAAGACAAAACCCTTTCGCCGATATTGACCATTTGAAAAGGGGCTTGGATCCTGTCACGTTTCTGAAGGAGGAATAGGTATGTCCTGGGCTATTCCACTTGTCGTATCCAATTTCTACCGAGAGTGAACCGCTAATTCAATCATGATTGGTGGCACGGATGAACGTCGCAACCTAAGACATATAGCTTCCCTCGTGAATCTGGTCACTAGAAGCCTGTCGGACTTAGGATGAATCGGCTACAAAAGTGTCTAAGCGGCCCATATTTCGCCGATTTCTTGGATCATAGTCCCACTATGGGCCGGCGAAATCGTCAAAATCTGGCCTCGCTCAGTCACTTTTTCGCTCTCGATCCCCTAAGTCCGACAGGCTCCTAGGGAAGCGGATATTCGAATCTGAGATAGAAAAATAGAGATTCTTGAGAAAATACCGTTAATTCATTGAGTTTTTCCGAAAGCGTTTTTTTCTCAGAAATTAAAATCTGCTTCTTCAAAATTAACCACATCCCGTATTTTCCTCCACATAAGCAACATTTCGTAGAATCCCAAGGGCCAGGGTCTTTTGAGAAATACAGTTTTTTGGAGTATCTTAGGTGTTAATCTATTCCCATGCATTCCGAACTGCCACAAAAACCCCAGAGTGATCCCGATCACATACCCTCGCCCTCAGCCAAAAGGAGAATCCAAACTCAGATTCACCGTCGCAAGAAAGCAAAAGCGGTTTCTCCCCTGGAGGACGAGTGGAATGAACAATCTGATACCCCTCCTAATCTCCGGACTCCATCGTCGAAGATGAAAAAATCCTAGGTCTTTTCCCTGTTGTTTGATGACCGCGAGGCAGGGACCATCTGCGTAGTCCGAGTCCAAGCCAGGCGTGGGAGGAAAACCCGCCTCTAACTTATACCTTTGGGTCTTTCCCTCCACCGCCTCAAATTGTCCATTTCACCTTGACTCCTTCCGGGGCTTTCTCTTAATTGCACATCGTTCACGCAGAAAAACATTACCTCTTCCACATTCAGGATTCTGTCCACAACCTATTAATTAGGCTCTAATTCCTCTTCCTCGATTTATATGATGATTGGGGAAGAACGTTGATTAATAAGAGGATATATAGCAAGACAGATGAAATATATCTAGAAGAAATTGTGGTTATTTTACCTAGGTATAATGAGATAATTTGTAGCGTGGACTGATATAGCCTCAAATCATTAAAGAAGATCACGATAGCCTTTCACTTTTTGCATTTAACAGAGGAACAAAATAAGAATAAACATATTGAACCTTGACTGAAATAACAGAAGCCCAACGCCATTATGTCTATAGTGGGATGAGGAATTCGTCTCTTTTCACTTCGGGACATCCGCATATTAATGCTAATAAGAAAAAACATTTCCAAGACCATTTCCCGACTATGTTTTATGGCGTAGAATGGGATGAAATCTTATGAAAAATTTCTATTCAATCTCGGTTTCGAGCCTAGTTGGTCTGAATGGTCCCTCGGCCCGTTAGGTCTTTCGTTCCATTGATTCACAAAAAAATAGGGTGCTACGATGCCGGCCTCGGTAAAAGGCTTTGAATTGTAACCTATTTATTAGGGGAGTCCCCAGATGTCTGGCTCAGACCTTCTCCTAGAGTATTTAGCCAAATTCCTTCCTATCCTTATCTTCATCGCCCTTGCCTTGGGGTTTGGGCTGGTCACTCTCGCTCTCTCCTATCTGGTTCAACCTAAATATCCCGAACCAGAAAAACTTTCGACCTATGAATGTGGATCGGAACCCTTTTCCGATTCACGTATGCCCTTTCCGGTTCGGTATTACGTCATCGCGATGCTGTTTGTGATTTTTGATATCGAGGTGATCTTCCTTTATCCTTGGGCCATTACTTTCAATCAGTTGGGCGTGATTGGGTTTATTGAAATGATGATTTTCATTGGATTATTTGTTGTGGCGTATGTGTACGCATGGCGCAAAGGGGCCTTGGAATGGGATTAATTCAAATCGGCAAGCCGCAGAAGGACGGAGATTTGGGTATCATGACCCTCTCCTTGGAAAAAGTGGTGAACTGGGCCCGAAAAGGCTCTCTCTGGCCCATGACGTTTGGCCTGGCCTGTTGCGCCATTGAGATGATCGCCGCCGTGTCATCCCGTTATGACATTGACCGGTATGGCGCCGGAGTGTTCCGCGCCTCTCCCCGTCAATCTGATCTGATGATTGTGGCCGGAACGGTCTGTCGCCGAATGGCTCCGGTCATTCGCAAAATTTATGACCAGATGCCTGAGCCAAAATACGTGATTTCTATGGGATCATGCGCCACATCCGGCAATATTTATGACAGTTATAGCGTTGTGCAGGGAGTCGATCGGTTTATTCCCGTTGATATTTATGTGCCTGGTTGTCCTCCGACCCCGGAAGCCTTGTTTGATGGGATTTTGAAATTGCAAGATCGGATCATGCAAAAGCGGGTGTTCACCAAACAACCTGAACAGGTCAAAGTCTAAAGAAAGCTACGAACAACTCATGCATCCGATCGCAGAAAAGATCCAAACCCGATTTCCTGAAGGTTTTGTGGGAGCCAATGAATGGCGGGGAGACCTGGCGATTACGGTCAAGCGGGAAGTCCTGCATGATGTCTGTTCATATATCCGAAAGGATCCTGACCTGGACTGCGATTACATGGTACACGTCAGTTCAG
>JAOTTP010000170.1 GCA_029864405.1 Nitrospirota bacterium | reverse complement strand
GGCGATGCTGGTGCCCTTCACCGCGAGTTCGATAATCTCCGGTATGGCGAAGAGCCCGACGGTTACGCTGACCAGAGCAAGCCCATCCCACAAAAACAGCGAATTGTCTTCGCCAATAACATTTTCAAGGGTAAAACGCGGCACGCTCTCGATGGGATCCAACCCGATCATGGCAAGCACCAATCCCAAACCGCCGATGGCGAGCCCCTTGGGAACGTTTTCACCGCTCAGGGAAGCGACAAAGGTGATGCCGAGCACCGCGAGCATGAAAAATTCCGCCGAGCCAATGGACAACACCAGGGGGCTGACGATTGGAATCGCCGCCGCGAGCAGGAACGCGCCGAATACCGCCCCTACAAGGGAGCTCATCAAAGCGGCGCCGAGGGCGCGTCCCGCCTCGCCGTTCTTGGCCATGGGATGGCCATCGACGATGGTGGCGGCGGTGATACCCTCACCCGGAACGCCGAAAAGAACGGATGTGATGTCCCCGGTGGTGGCGGTGACAGCGTTTGAACCGAGAAGGAAGGCAAAGGCCGTGGTTGGGTCCATGTTGTAAATAAAGGGCAGCATGAGCGCGAGCGTGGTGGCGCCGCCAAGACCAGGGAGGATGCCCACGGCAAACCCGATGGCCATTCCGATCATCATGAACAGAAAGGTTTCCGTTCCTTGAGGGGATAGCGGCAGGATTTGGACCAAGCCCTGATTGAACGCGTATAAATAGTCGAGCATTGAAGTCTCCTAGGATGGTTTTTTCTTCCTCACGGTGAATGAGAGCTGTTCCTTCACGCGTTCGGGAATCGCGTAGATTTCCTCCACGAATTTCTCCACTTCTTCTCCGGACACATACTCAACGGTCAGTTTGGATTTCTCGGCGTCCGCGATGTAGTCCTTGTCTTTCATCGTCGCTGCAAAAGCTTTGCGGAGTATTTGCAGAGGCTCGTCCGGCGTGCCCGGCGGCAAAGAAAAGGGACGCGAGAACTCGTTGGAAGAGTTCCAAACCCTAAAGGCATGGACGTTGTCTTTGTCCTTGAAGACGTCCGTGAACTGGGCGATGTTCTTGACTTCGGGATCTTCCCATTTGCCATGTATGATAAAGGGAATCATCTTTCCATCGCCCTGAGCGTCAAGCATGGCTCTCGCGGTGGAGCGCATCGAATCCCAGGTCCAGCAGGCGCCGT
>JAOTTP010000169.1 GCA_029864405.1 Nitrospirota bacterium | reverse complement strand
TGATGTGCAACAAGCCTTTGTCAAAACCATCCCCGGGTTGGAGCAGGCCGTCTTCCTCAGGCCGGGCTATGCCGTGGAATATGATTACTTCCCTCCCCGACAGCTGCATGAAACTTTAGAAACCAAACTGGTGAAGGGGCTGTTTCATGCCGGCCAGATCAATGGGACCTCGGGATATGAGGAAGCCGCCGCACAAGGGATCATGGCCGGGATCAATGCGGCCCTTCGGGCGAAAGAAGAAGCTCCTCTCCTTCTGGATCGGTCGCAAGCCTATATGGGGGTCTTAATCGATGACCTCATTACCAAAGATGCTCGTGAGCCCTACCGCATGTTCACATCGAGAGCGGAATATCGATTAATTCTTCGAGAGGACAATGCGGATTATCGGCTCAAAGAAATTGGCCACCGTTTGGGACTGATTTCCCAACAAGAATTTCTGGCGTTCCAACACAAATGGGAGAAAATAGACAAAGAACTCCACCGACTGGGCAGCATACATACGAAAATTTCTGAACTCGAACGTCAGACCAATATTACGTTTGATGGGCCACCGACCAGTACGTCTCTCCTGCAACTGCTTCGTAGGCCGGAACTCTCCTACAAAGATTTGCATCCCTTTCTAGAGGGAGAAGAGGAAACGGATGTGGAAGTCACGGAAGCGGTGGAGATTGCCGTGAAATATGAAGGCTATATCAAACGGCAGGAAGAAGTGATCCAGCAGTTTAAAAGATTGGAACATCGGAAAGTCCCGGAAGATTTTGATTATCAAGGTATCAAAGGCTTCTCAAGCGAAGTTGCGGAAAAACTCAAAAAAGTGCGTCCGTCCTCCATCGGCCAAGCCTCCAGAATTTCCGGAGTCACGCCGGCCGCCATCTCCCTGCTCCTCGTCGCTCTCGAACGCCACAAAAAAGCGAGCTAAACACTATTTACTAAAATAGGGCCTGGGGGTCTGTAGAGTCATGTTCCGCGCAGCAATAAAGCTTGGTCCAGCGTTTCGGTTTCAACTTGTGGCCGATTATGTCTTTTTCTTTGCCTTTCCCTTTTTGATGATCGAAGGTGACAGATTGTATTGGCGATGTAATCAGCTAAAAAAATGGTGTCAGGAACCTTTTAGTGAAGAAAAATCTATCTTTTTCTAGAAAGGTAGAGAAAAGGTTGGAAATGCTAAATCATTGCAGG